>NZ_JARWLA010000023.1:0-106961 GCF_047445805.1 Rhizobium sp. BR 314
AGCTGACGCAGCAGCCACATCGTCTCCACATTACGCCGGCATTCCCGCTCAAGCCGCCGGGATGAGCGCACCTCGTTAAAATAGCCGTAGATGTAGAGCTTCAGCAGATCACGCCGATCGTAGGGCGGACGACCTGTCGAGGCCTCAACCGCGCGCCTGAAGCCGAGATGCGCAACATCAAGCCCATCGACAAAGGCATCGATCACGCGCACCGCGGCATCTGCGGCAACGTAATCCTCGATCCGCGCTGGCAATAGCGACCTCTGACCCCGATCAGTCCTTGAAATATATCCCATGAAAATGGCCGCATCGTTTCCAATGCGGCCACTTTAATTGATTAGCCGGACTTCTCACACAGGCTGCTGGAAGGGGCGGCCTTTTCGTTTCGCCGAATTCAATACGTAAGTATTATCTTACGCTATACTTAATTGCTTGTCCTTGCCAGCCCGCAGGGCAAGGACGCCCCAGCCGACGAGCAGAATGATGGCTGCGGCATAGATATCGGCCGCCTCAACAAATCCAAGCGCCTTCGACAGGAAGCCCGCGACAATGGCGGGCACGCTGAAGGCGAGGTAGCTTTCGATGTAGAAAGCCGAGAGAAGGCCGGCACGTTCGTCGGGCTTGGCCAATGGCATGATGCTGCGCACAGTGCCCAGAAAGGTCGCGCCGAAGCCGGAGCCGGCGATGACCGTTCCTGCAGCAAGGATCGATACTTCGGCCGTATGCACGCCGACAATCACGGTCAATACGCCAAGCGTCATGCTCGATATGCCGAACTTCATCGCCGTGGCGGCGGATCTTTTGCGCAGGAGAAACACGGCCGTAGCGCCGCTCATGGTCAAGGCGGCGACCACGGAGCCGCCGACAAGTGGCATCGTGCTGTCGGTAGTCGCACTAACCAGCGAAGGCACCAGCGACAGATAGAAGCCACCGAGCGCCCAGACGGCAACGTTGATCGGCGTCAGCGCCAGCAAAGTACGACGCACCTGTTGGGGCACCGCCACTTCCGGCTTCAGCGATGCAAGCAGCCCGGCGCGGCGTTGCGTCGTCTCCGGCACCAACCACAAGAGCACCGCCTGAAGCGCCAGGAGAGCAAGCGTGATGATATAGACAAGCAGCATCGGCGCGGGCGCGAACTGAACCAGCAGGCTCGTGGCCAGTGCGCCCACCGCCATGCCGGCAAGCGGGGCGAGGCTGTTGGTAATCGAGCCTTTGATCGGATCGAGATCGACAAGGGCAGCCCCGATGGAACTGGCAGCAGCGCCTGTTGCCAGGCCTTGCACGATACGCGCCGCAATCAGCCAATTCGGGCCTTCAGCCATTAAAAATAGCGCCATCGCCACCATATTGAGGAGGATCGATGCGAAGATAACAGGGCGCCGGCCAAGATGATCGGAGATCGAACCGACGATCAGCAGCGCGAAGAGGAGGGCGAAGGCATAAGCGGCGAAGATGACCGTGATCAGCACCGGCGAGAAGGCGAAGGTCTGTTGGTAGAGCCGATAGAGCGGCGTCGGTGCGGATGAGGCGGCAAAGAACAACGCGCTGGTCGCGGCATAGTAGAAGGGCGCAAGACGTCTGGCTGGAGAAATCGGCGCGCTAGCAGTGGAAACGGGCTCAGTCATCGACTACATCCTGACTTAAAGCTAAAAGATTGCGTTAGGCGCATATAGGATGCCTGACGCACAAAAGCAAATAATTTGCGTTAGTCGGTGTCGAATTGTGCACCACTGCCCGCAAAAGCGAAAGATTGGCAAAGGCTTATGAGCCACAGAGAGAATCCTCGTCCGGGTGGGCGCAGCGCCAGAGTGCAGGCGGCGGTTCATCAATCCGTCCGCGACATACTTGCAACGATGGATCGCGCCGATGTGACAATCCCTTTGATCGCACAGCGCGCCAATGTCACGCCATCGACCATCTACCGTCGCTGGGGCGATCTGCAGGAGCTTCTGGCCGATGTGGCAGCTGCACGCCTGCGGCCGGAGAGCGAGCCTCCCAGAATCGGCACCGCCCGCGAGGATCTGGAGTCATGGATCGAGCAATATGCCGATGAGATGGCGTCCGGTGTCGGACGGCAGATGCTGCGCGACATTCTTTCCTCGGTCGACGGCACCAGTGTCGAAAAGTGCCGCTGTTATATGCAGCAGCAACTTACCGTTCTCATTGCGCGGGCGGAGAAGTCCGGAGAGCCGTTTCCTGACCTGGAAGAGCTGATGGATCACGTCATCTCGCCGATCATATACCGCATCCTTTTCGATTGCCCGCTCGGTGAGGATTATGTTCGCGAACTGATCGCGAAGGTCATGCAGAAATTCAAAGGGTAGATCGCCTTAGCCGAATCCGATGCGCTAACCGAATTCCATGAGGTCCGTCGCCGGCGTCGTTAGTTAGGTTGCTCGCAACTGACGAATAAGTAGATTGGCGACAGCATGTATAAGTTGTTAAATCTGGGGAATTATCTTGGGATATGCACACTGAAGCAGGGCGACGCACCAATTTGCTGTTGAAAAATAAGACAAAAGATGATGCTAATCATCATTGGTGAATTCAACGGCAACGCGAAGGGGACTGCTCAATGCTTAATGAATTCAAGGCATTTATCGCCCGAGGCAATGTCATGGATCTCGCAGTCGGCGTGATCATCGGCGGTGCTTTCGGCGGCATCGTGAAATCGCTGGTTGACGACATCATCATGCCGATTGTCGGCGCCATTTTCGGTGGCTTCGATTTCTCGAACTATTTCGTCGGTCTTTCCTCGGCCGTCAATGCACCGACGCTGGCTGCCGCCCGCGCCCAGGGTGCGGTTTTCGCCTACGGTAACTTCATCACCGTCCTCATCAACTTCCTGATCCTCGCCTGGATCATCTTCCTGATGGTCAAGGGCGTGAACAAGCTGCAGAGCCAGGTTGCGCGCAAGGAAGAGAAGGCCGCTGAAGCAGCGCCTCCGCCGGCTGACGTTCAGCTGCTGACGGAAATCCGCGATCTTCTCGCGAAGCGTTGATCTCTCCTTAGGAGGATGTTTTTAAAAGCCCCGGTCCCGCAAGGGCCGGGGCTTTATTCATCACGGAAATCGATCGGTCGCTAAGGCAAAGTCATGGGATTTGTCCGCCGCTCTGCTTTATGAAGGCAGAAACCGGAGATTCTGCATGTCGATACTGAATAGCCTCAGCCCGCGCGCGCTCGCAGCCCCCGAAAGCGGCATCGTCGAAGTGGTGAATTATGCCCGTGGCCGTGATGGCCTGCTGCCGCTCTGGGTCGGCGAGGGCGATCTGCCGACGCCCGATTTCATCAATCGCGCTGCCATGGCGTCGCTCAATGCCGGCGAAACCTTCTACACCTGGCAGCGGGGCATTCCGGAACTGCGTCAAGCCCTGGCGGATTATTACGGCCGGCACTTCGGCACTTCGCTGCCGATGGAGAATTTCTATGTCGTTGGCTCCGGCATGCAGGCGATCCAGCTTTCCGTCCAAGCGATTACCTCGCCCGGCGATGAGATGGTCTATCTGACGCCGGCGTGGCCGAACATTGCCGCGGCTCTCGAAATTGCCGGCGCGCGCTCGGTCGGCGTGCCGCTGCAATTCGAAAACGGCAAATGGACTGTTGATCTTGGACGCCTCGAGGCGGCGATCACCCCGAAGACCAAGGGTCTGTTCATCAATACCCCATCCAACCCCACCGGCTGGACGGCGACCCATCAGGATCTCCGGGATATTCTGGCACTGGCGCGCAAATACGGCCTCTGGATCATGGCCGACGAGATCTATGCGCTCTACTACTATGCCGGCGGCCGAGCGCCGAGCTTCTTGGACGTCAAGGAAGCCGACGACAAGATCCTCTTCGTCAACTCCTTCTCGAAGAACTGGTCGATGACCGGCTGGCGCGTCGGCTGGATCGTCGCTCCCGCTGAGCTCGGGCAGGTGCTCGAGAATCTCGTGCAATATTCGACATCGGGCGTCGCACAGTTCATGCAGCGGGGCGCAGTCGCCGCACTGAACGAAGGTGATGATTTCGTTCGCTCCAATATCGCCAAGGCGACCCGCTCACGCGACATTCTCTGCGAGGCGCTGATTGCGACCAATCGCGTGCATACGTTGAAGCCGGATGGTGCTCTTTACTCCTTCCTGAAGATCGACGGCGTCACCGACAGCCGCAAGGCCGCGCTCGACATCGTCGACAAGACCGGCGTCGGCCTGGCGCCGGGAACGGCATTCGGGCAGGGCGGCGAGCTCTTCATGCGCGCCTGCTTTCTGCGCGATCCGGCAAAGATTGCCGACGCGGCCGAGCGCTTGAGCCGCTATATTCAGGGGTTGTAAGAGCCTCCGCTACTGCGGTTCGCAATGTTTGGCTTCGCGCTCTGTATACCCCCTCTGTCCAGAAGAAAGGACGGAGGGGCGCATTCTCGGCAAGGTGCCAGAGCGCCAATCCATAAAATGCAATCGATCCGGGAAAGACTGTCCTAACCATTCCCGCAATCTTCCCCCTTCCGCCGTCTGCTTTTAATCAAATTGGCAAGGGACGACGCGCCATATATCGCCAACAAGACTTGGCGGGGACGCGAAGAATGACGGTGTTGGTGACTGGCGGGGCCGGCTATATAGGCAGCCATATGGTCTGGAAATTGCTGGATGCGGGCGAGGACGTCGTGGTCATCGACCGCCTCTCGACCGGCTTCCGTTGGGCTGTCCCTCCTGCCGCCCGTTTCTATCTCGGCGATATCGCCGACGAGGCGCTGCTGCAGACGATCTTCGCCGAAAACCGCATCGACGCCATCATCCATTTCGCCGGTTCGGCCGTCGTCCCGACTTCGATCGAAGACCCGCTCTCCTATTACGAAAACAATACCGGCAAGACCCGCATCTTGATGAGTGCTGCGGTCAGTGCCGGAATTCGCCATTTCGTCTTTTCTTCCACCGCCGCCGTCTATGGAGCGCAGCCGGCCGACATGCCGGTCAGCGAAACCGCATTGCCGCGGCCGGAATCCCCTTATGGCCAATCCAAGCTGATGTCGGAGCTGATGTTGCGCGATGCCGCTGCGGCCTACGATTTCAGCTATGTGGCGCTGCGCTATTTCAACGTCGCCGGTGCCGACCCGGAAGGGCGGGCGGGACAATCGAGCCAAAGTGCCACCCATCTCGTCAAGGTTGCCTGCGAGGCGGCTCTCGGCTGCCGCCATCAGGTGAATATCTACGGCACGGACTATCCGACGCATGATGGAACCGGCGTTCGCGACTATATTCACGTCAGCGATCTTGCCGAGGCGCATCTCCTGGCATTGCGGCATCTGCGCGGCGGCGGTCGGTCGCTGGTTGCCAATTGCGGCTATGGCACGGGTTACTCCGTACTTGATGTGCTCAACATGGTCATGCGCGTGCATGGCCGCGCTTTCCGTATCCATATAGCGCCACGCCGACCCGGCGATGCTGCCAGCGTCATTGCCGATGCAACGCTTGCGCAGCGTGAGCTGGGCTGGACGCCGAAATACAATAGTCTCGAAACGATCGTGCGCTCGTCGCTGGATTGGGAAATCAGGCTGGCGAAGCGCGCCGGCCTCGACGCCGATGAGCCGCAGCTGATCCTTGCCGCCCAGAGCGCCTGACGCCGGCAGTCGCTGCCATCAGCCTTCGGCGTTTCTCCAAGGGCCGAGAAATGCCGGCGCATTCCGGCGTACGGCTTCCGTCAGGAAATCGATGACGGTGCGCACCCGCGGCGACTGGCGCAGATCGCGGTGGCATGTGATCCAGTAATGACGCCTCAGATCAACCTCCTGCGGCAGCACGACCTGAAGATCCGGATGCTTGCCGGCAATGAAAAACGGCAGCACGCATAGCCCAAGGCCGCTCTTGGTTGCCGTCAGCTGCGCAAAGATACTCGAACTCTGGAATTGCGGCCTGATGCGTGGGTGGACATCGTCGAGATAGTCCAGCCCCGGCGCGAAGATCATATCCTCGATGTAGCCGATGAAGGCAAAATTGGTCAGATCATCACGGCTTGCGACAGCCGGATGGCGGGCGAGATAGTCCCGGGATCCGTAGACCTGAAGATGGTAGTCAGTCAGCTTCTCGGTGAAGTAGGGGCCAGCCTTCGGCGGGTCGAGGACCACGACGATATCGGCCTCCTTGCGCGAGAGCGACATGATCTGCTGAATGGTAATGAGCTCGAGCGAGATATTCGGATGGCGCGCGGTGAATTCCGGCAGCACGCCCGTGAAGAAGAAGTTGGAAAAGCCTTCCGGCGCACTGATACGAACCACGCCGCGCTGCATTGCCGACCCGGCCGAAAGATCTGCCTGCAGGCGCTCGGTTTCCTGCTCCATCCGCTCGGCTGTGTCGATGAAACGCTGACCCATGGCTGTCAGCATGTAGCCGCGCGGGTTGCGCTCGAAGAGTTTGACTTTCAAGGAGAATTCCAGCCGGTCGATGCGGCGGGAAACCGTGGCGTGACTGGTGCGCAACTGCCGGGCGGCGGTCGAAAGCTGCCCTGTCCGCGCCACCGCGAGGAAGAATTGCAGATCGTCCCAGGTGAAATGCGGTGTGTGCTTCATCCCTTCCCCTTCTGTTCAAAAATGAACAGACATTGTTTGGAATTAATTTCAATCGCGACTTGCGTCAACGTGTGAATTCCGTGATCTTGCCTTAAGAGGAAAGTCGTTTTTAGAAATTCGACCCGTCAAATTTGAACAGATTCGTTTTTGCCAAATCTCTGGGAGGAGAGGATATGCGAAAGAGTCTTATTGCATCCCTGGCATTTCTGCTTGCAACGAGTACCGCGGCTTTTGCCGCCGGACCGGCCAATGGTTTCGTCAAGATCGGCATCTTGAACGACCAGTCCGGGGTCTATGCCGACTTCGGCGGTAAATCGTCCGTGGAAGCCGCGAAAATGGCTGCCGAGGATTTCGGCGGCAAGGTTCTCGGCGTGCCGATCGAGATCATCAACGCCGACCATCAGAACAAGCCCGACATCGCTTCCAATATCGCCCGTCAATGGTACGACCAGGACAAGGTCGATGCGATCATGGAGTTGACGACCTCTTCCGTGGCTCTTGCCGTGCAGGCTGTTGCCAAGGAAAAGAAGAAGATCGACATCGTCACCGGCGCCGCGACGTCGGATCTTACCGGCAAGCAATGTTCGCCCTACGGTTTCCACTGGGCTTATGACACGCATGCGCTCGCCGTTGGGACTGGCGGTGCACTCGTCAAGCAAGGTGGCGACACCTGGTTCTTCCTGACCGCGGATTATGCATTCGGCTATTCGCTGGAGCAGCAGACGAGTGATTTCGTCAAGGCGAACGGCGGTAAGATCTTAGGCTCTGTTCGTCATCCGCTGTCGTCGAATGACTTCTCGTCCTTCCTGCTGCAGGCGCAGTCGTCGGGTGCCAAGGTCATCGGCCTTGCCAATGCCGGTCTCGATACCGCGAATGCCATCAAGCAGGCTTCTGAATTCGGCATCAGCCAGAGTGGCCAGCATCTGGCGGCGCTGCTCTTCACGCTCGCCGAAGTTCATGGTCTCGGCCTGAAGGCGGCACAAGGCCTGACCCTGACGGAAGGCTACTACTGGAATCTTGACGACAAGAGCCGCGAGTTCGGCAAGCGCTTCTTTGCCCGCACCGGCAAGATGCCGAACATGGTGCATGCCGGCACCTATTCCGCCGTGATGCAGTATCTGAAGGCGGTCCAGAAGGCCGGTACGGACGATACCGATGCCGTCGCCAAGGAGCTGCATGAAATGCCGGTTGACGACTTCTTCGGTCGCGGCGGCACGGTTGGCGCGAATGGCCGTATGATCCACGACATGTATCTGCTTCAGGTCAAGAAGCCGGAAGAGAGCAAGGAGCCGTGGGACTATTTCAACGTGCTGGCGACGATCCCAGGCAAGGAAGCCTACATCGATCCAGCCAAGAGTGGCTGTGACCTCGTCAAGCAATAGGGCTCGGACCAGCCTATGGCGATGTCAGCGACACATCTGCATGAAGAGCCCCGGGTGGTATTGTCCGCCCGGGGACTCAGACGGGATTTCGGCGGCTTCACTGCCGTCAAGAATGTCGATCTCGACGTTCACCACGCCCGCGTCCATGCGCTGATCGGCCCGAACGGCGCCGGCAAGACGACGGTGTTCAATCTGCTCACCAAGTTTCTGCAGCCGACCCATGGCACGATCACGCTGCTCGATACCGATATTACACGCACAAGGCCGGACAAGGTTGCGCGCATGGGCCTCGTGCGTTCCTTCCAGATTTCGGCCGTCTTTCCGCATCTTACGGTGCTGGACAATGTCCGCGTCGCCCTGCAGCGACCGAACAATCTCGCCCATCAGTTCTGGCGGCCGCTGTCGTCGCTGGACAGTCTCAATGCGCGCGCCGAACAGCTCATTGCCTCTGTCGGCCTCTCAAAGGAGCGCAATGCCGTTGCGGCCGATCTTTCCTACGGCCGCAAGCGCGTGCTGGAGATCGCAACCACGCTCGCGCTCGATCCGAAGGTGCTGCTGCTCGACGAACCAATGGCCGGCATGGGGCTGGAGGACGTAAACACGGTCTCCTCGATCATCCGCGATGTTGCGCGCGACAGGGCTGTGCTCATGGTGGAGCACAATCTCTCGGTCGTTGCCGATATCTGCCACCATGTCACGGTGCTGCAGCGCGGTGAAATCCTGGCCCAGGGCGACTATGCGACGGTGAGCCGCGATCCGCGCGTCCGCGAAGCCTATATGGGCACGGAGGAGGCTTGACGATGGCGCCGCTTCTGGAAGTTCAGGGCCTCAATGCCTGGTATGGCGAAAGCCATATCCTGCACGGCGTCGACATGCGCGTAGGCGAAGGGGAAACCATCACCATCCTCGGCCGCAACGGCGTCGGCAAGACGACGACATTGCGCACGATCGTCGGCATCGTCCGCGCCCGCAAGGGCAGGATCGCCTTTGCCGGCAAGGACATGATGCAGGTGCCTCTGCACAAGACGGCGCATCAGGGCATCGGCTTCGTGCCGGAGGAGCGCGGCATATTCTCGACGCTCAGCGTCTATGAAAATCTCATGCTGCCGCCGGTCGTCGCCGCTGGCGGCATGACGCTCGACGAGATCTTCGAACTGTTTCCCAATCTGCATGAGCGGCGCAACAGCGTCGGCACGAGGCTCTCGGGCGGCGAGCAGCAGATGCTCGCCATGGCACGCATCCTGCGCACCGGCGTTCGCATGCTGCTGCTGGATGAGCCTACGGAGGGTCTCGCCCCCGTCATCGTCCAGCGCATCGGCGAAGTTCTGCAGAAGCTGAAAAGCCGCGGCATGACGATATTGCTCGTCGAGCAGAATTTCCGCTTTGCCAGCCGCATCGCCGATCGCTTCTATCTGATGGATCACGGCCAGATGGTTTCGGAATTTCCAGTCGGCGAATTGTCCGAACGGATGGATATGCTACACAAGGTTCTGGGGGTCTGAGCCATGACGATGATATTCGGCATCCCCGCCCAGGCTCTTCTCGGTCAATTGCTGATCGGGCTGATCAACGGCTCCTTCTATGCGCTCCTGAGCCTCGGTCTCGCGATCATCTTCGGCATGCTGCGGGTGATCAATTTCGCCCATGGCGCGCTCTACATGCTCGGGGCTTTCACGGCCTATCTGCTGCTCGCCTATGCGGGCATCGGCTATTGGCCGGCTCTGGTTCTGGCGCCGCTCATCGTCGGCCTGTTCGGGGCGGTGGTCGAGCGGCTCTGCCTGCGCCAGCTCTACAAGATCGATCCGCTCTACGGATTGCTTTTCACCTTCGGCATGGCGCTGACCATAGAGGGAACCTTCCGCTATCTCTATGGCTCTTCCGGCCAGCCCTATGCCGTTCCGACGGAACTGGCGGGCGCGAAAAATATCGGCTTCATGTTCCTGCCCGTCTATCGTGGCTGGGTGGTCATTGCCTCGCTGATCGTCTGCATCGGCACCTGGCTTCTGATCGAGAAGACGAAACTCGGCGCCTATCTGCGTGCCGCGACCGAGAATTCCGTACTCGTGCAGGTTTTCGGCGTCAACGTGCCGGTGCTGTTGACGCTGACCTACGGCTTCGGCGTCGCGCTTGCCGCCTTTGCCGGCGTGCTGGCCGCGCCGATCTACCAGGTCTCGCCGCTGATGGGATCGAACATGATCATCATCGTCTTTGCGGTCGTGGTCGTCGGCGGCATGGGCTCGATCATGGGCGCGATCGTGACGGGCTATATGCTCGGAATTGCCGAAGGCCTGACCAAGGTTTTCTATCCGGAAGCCTCCAACATCGTCATCTTCGTCATTATGGCGATTGTGCTGCTAATCAGGCCGGCAGGCCTCTTCGGTCGGGATGCGTGACATGGCTGGATTGATCACAACAAAACCGAAGGCGCAGCCGGCCCTCTCCGTGCAGAAGCTGTTGCTGGTGATCGGCCTCGTCGGGCTGATATGGGCCCCCTTCTTCGTCTACCCGATCTTCGTCATGAAGGTGCTCTGCTTCGCGCTTTTCGCCTGCGCCTTCAATCTGTTGCTCGGCTATGCCGGCCTGCTGTCCTTCGGCCATGCGACCTTTTTCGGTGGTGCTGCCTATTTCACCGCATACACGGTGAAGGAATGGGGCGTTCCGCCCGAGCTTGGCATCCTGATCGGCGTTGCCGGCGCATCGCTGCTCGGCCTGGTCATGGGCTTCGTCGCCATCCGCCGTCAGGGCATCTATTTCGCCATGATCACGCTGGCGCTCTCCTACATGTTCTATTTCTTCTGCCTGCAGGCGAAGTTCACCCAGGGTGAGGACGGCATCCAGTCGGTGCCGCGGGGCTACCTGTTCGGAGTTGTCGATCTCAATAACTCCCTCAATATGTATTATTTCGTTCTCGCCGTGTTTCTGATAGGCGTCCTCATCACCTGGCGCTTCATCAACTCGCCCTTCGGGATGATCTTGAAATCGATCCGTGAGAACGAGCAGCGGGCGATCTCTCTTGGCTATTCCGTCGCGCACTACAAGCTCGGCGCCTTCGTCATGTCGGCGGCGCTGGCGGGGTTGGCAGGCTCGGTCAAGGCACTGGTCTTCCAGTTCGCGACGCTCACCGATGTCGCCTGGCAGATGTCCGGCGAAGTCATCCTTATGACCCTGCTCGGCGGCATCGGCACGTTGATCGGCCCGATTTTCGGGGCGGGGTTGGTGGCTACATTGGAAAACTATCTCGCCACTTCGGAATTTCCCGTCACCATCATCACCGGTATCGTCTTCATGGTTTGCGTGCTGCTCTTCCGCCGCGGCATCGTCGGCGAATTCTATGCCTCGCGGCTGGGACGGAAACTGGGTTTCGAATATCGGCGCTAGCGATTTGATTTTCCTTCTCCCCGCAGGCGGGGAGAAGGTGCCCGAAGGGCGGATGAGGGGACCGCACGGGCTTCCAGTAAATACGGAGTTTGCCGGACCTTCCTGCCCCTTACCCTAACCCTCTCCCCGCACGCGGGGCGAGGGGACGATAGAGTTTTTGGAATGGATCGCTTCGATTACATCATCATCGGTGCCGGCAGTGCCGGATGCGTGCTGGCCAACCGACTCTCGGCTGACCGCAACAACAGGGTGTTGCTGCTGGAAGCCGGCGGCAACGACAATTACCATTGGATCCATATCCCCGTCGGCTATCTCTACTGCATCAATAACCCCCGTACCGACTGGTGCTTCACCACGTCACCGGAAGCAGGCCTGAATGGCCGCTCGCTGAACTACCCCCGCGGCAAGGTGCTCGGTGGCTGTTCCTCGATCAACGGCATGATCTACATGCGCGGCCAGGCGCGCGACTACGATCTCTGGCGGCAGCTCGGCTGCGCCGGCTGGGGCTGGGACGATGTGCTGCCCTATTTCGTCAAGTCCGAGGATCACTATCGCGGCAGGGACGAGATGCACGGCGCCGGCGGCGAATGGCGGGTCGAGAAAGCGCGTGTTCGCTGGGCCGTGCTCGATGCCTTCCAGGCGGCGGCCAGGGAGGCGGGCATTCCGGAGACGGCTGATTTCAATCGTGGCAACAACGAAGGATCGGGTTATTTCGACGTCAACCAGCGCTCCGGCATCCGCTGGAACACGACGAAAGCCTTCCTGCGGCCGGCCATGCAGCGTGGCAATCTCACCGTCTACACGAAAGCGCAGGTCCGCCGCCTGATCGTCGAAGACGACGCTGTCGCGGGCGTCGAATTCCAGCATGACGGCGTGGCGAAGCGCGCCTATGCGAACAAGGAGACGGTGCTGTCGGCTGGCTCCATCGGCTCGCCGCATATTCTCGAACTGTCAGGCATCGGTCACGGCGATGTGTTGAACAAGGCCGGCATCGAGGTGGTGCGCGAGGTCCGGTCCGTCGGCGAAAATCTGCAGGATCATCTGCAGCTTCGCCTTGCCTACAAGGTGACCGGCGTTCCCACACTGAACGAGAAGGCGACAAGCCTTATCGGCAAGGCGGCGATCGGCCTCGAATATCTGGTTCGCCGCTCAGGCCCGATGGCGATGGCGCCGAGCCAGCTCGGCATCTTCACGCGTTCCGGCCCCGACAAGGAAACGCCGGACCTGCAATATCACGTGCAGCCGGTCTCGCTCGACAAATTCGGCGATCCGGTTCATCCCTTTCCGGCCATCACCGCCAGCGTCTGTAATCTTCGGCCCGAAAGCCGCGGTTCGGTGCATGTGCGCAGTCCTGATTTCGCTCTGCAGCCGGCGATCAGCCCGAACTATCTTTCCGCCGCGCGAGACCGGGAAATCGCCGTGCGCTCCATTCGCCTGACCCGGCGGATCGTAGCGCAGCCCTCGTTTGCCCGCTTCAGGCCGGAGGAGTTCAAGCCCGGGCCGGCCTATGAGACGGATGCGGATCTGGAGCGGGCCGCCGGCGATATCGGCACGACGATTTTCCATCCGGTCGGCACGTGCCGCATGGGCGGCGACGCGCAAAGTGTGGTCGATCCCCGCCTGCGCTTGCGGGCATTGGCAAAGTTGCGCATCGCCGATGCCTCCGTCATGCCGTCGATCACATCGGGCAATACCAATTCGCCAACCATTATGATCGCCGAAAAGGCAGCCGAGATGATCCTTGCCGACCACAGATGAAGCCCTATTCATGGGTGGCAGCAAGGACAGGAGATTTGCATGGATACTACGGACGAGGTCATCATCGAGCGGCGCGGATCGGCCGGCGTCATCAGGCTCAATCGCCCGAAGGCGCTGAACAGCCTGACATTGCCGATGGTACGGGTCATCGCTCCGGCCCTGGAGGATTTCGCCGCCGATCCAGCGATCGCAAGCGTCATTGTTATGGGCGAGGGCGAGCGCGGCTTTTGCGCGGGCGGCGATATCCGCCTGCTGCATCGGAGCGGCAAGGAAGGCACAGGCGAAGCGGAAACCTTCTGGCGGGAAGAATTCCTGCTCAACCATGCCATCTCTCGCTACCCAAAACCCTATGTCGTGTTGATGGATGGCATCACCATGGGCGGTGGTGTCGGCCTCTCGGCGCACGGCAGCCATCGCGTCGTCACCGAGCGCACCCGCCTTGCCATGCCCGAAACCGGCATCGGCTATTTCCCTGATGTCGGCGCCACGTGGCTGCTGCCGCGCGCGCCGGGGGAAGCCGGAACCTGGATGGGACTGACCGGCCTTACCATCGAAGCTGCCGATGTTATCCATGCCGGTTTTGCCGATCACCATGTCGCATCCTCGGCGCTGCCGGCACTCATGGATGAGATAGCAGCGCTGCCTGCTGCTGCCTCTGCTGCAGACGTCCATGCTCTGATCCGGACGATGGCGGCGGATACCGGCGAAAGCCGGCTTGCGGCAAACCGCGAGGTGATCGACCGCACGTTCTCGGCAGACACAGTGGAAGGGATCCTAGCGGCGTTGGCTGGTGAGCCGGGAGAGTTTGCCGCTGAAGCCGCCGGCGTGATCGCCAGCCGCTCGCCGACCAGCCTGAAGCTGACCTTGCGGCTTCTCAGGGCAGGGCGAACGAGCGCCAATCTTGCCGAATGCCTCAATCGTGAACTCGGTGCCTGCAGAGGCATATTGTATAATCACGATTTCTACGAAGGTGTGCGCGCTGCTGTTATCGACAAGGACCGCAATCCGAAATGGTCCCCGGCAAGCCTTGCCGACGTCACCGCCGATGATATCGACCGCTTCTTCGTGCCGGCGCAGCCGCCGCTTTTCGCGAGCTAGACCGGTTCAGCTGATCACGGGATTTCTGAACCGCTCTATCTCACCACTTTAAGCAATTCCGGAACGGAAGGCCGATCTGCGTCTTTCCCGGAATTGCTTCAACCGATCATGGGAGGAAAACATCATGACACGGATCGCATTCATCGGCCTCGGCAACATGGGAGGCCCGATGGCGGCCAATCTGGTCAAGGCGGGCCATGCCGTCACCGGGTTCGACCTCTCGCACGATGTGCTGAAGGTGGCCGAAGCGTCGGGAGTAAAACCTGCGGGCGTGCTCACGGAGGCTTTGGCCGACGCGGAAGTGGTGGTGACCATGCTGCCGAAGGGCCAGCATGTCCTCACCGTCTGGACGGATGTGCTGCGCTCCGTGCCCAAGGGGACCTTGGTGATCGACAGTTCCACAATCGACGTCGACAGCGCCCGCAAAGCGCATGCCATGGCAGGCGATGCAGGCTGCCTCTCGCTCGATGCGCCGGTGTCCGGCGGCACGGGCGGCGCGGCGGCTGGAACGTTGACCTTCATGGCCGGCGGTTCGACGGAGAGCTTTGCTGCCGCCAAGCCGCTGCTTGATGTGATGGGCAAGAAGATCGTCCATTGCGGCGATGCCGGCGCAGGCCAGGCGGCGAAGATCTGCAACAACATGATCCTCGGCATCTCCATGATCGGCGTCTGCGAGGCTTTCGTGCTCGGCGAAAAGCTCGGTCTCTCGCATCAGGCCCTCTTCGACGTTGCCTCGACTTCGTCCGGCCAGTGCTGGTCGATCAATACCTATTGCCCGGTGCCCGGCCCCGTACCGACCTCGCCCGCCAACAATGACTACAAGCCCGGTTTCGCGGCCGCCTTAATGCTCAAGGACCTGCGCCTGTCGCAGGAAGCTGCACTATCGAGCGGCGCGTCGACGCCTCTGGGCGCCGAAGCGGCACAGCTATACGCGCTCTTCGAAAAGCTCGGCAATGGCGGCCGGGATTTTTCGGCTATTATCGAGATGTTTCGGGAAGCGAAGTGAGGATTGCCGGTGACAGTGAGGGGCGTGAAAAGCTGCCCCTCACCCCCGGCCCTCTCCCCGCATGCGGGAGAGGGGGAGTTATGCCCCACGTAGCTTTCGGTGGCTGAGGAGCCTGCGGTTTTGCACGATCGTTCCCTCTCCCCGCTTGCGGGGAGAGGGCTAGGGTGAGGGGCTTTTTGGGAGGCTCAACTCACCGCCACATGCCCCGCATGCGCGCACCCACGTCGACTCGCACCTCTCGCGCCCGAATGGCGGCCGCACTTTCAGCCCGTGCCTGCGGCCAGCCGCAGACCTCAAAGAACTGCAGCAGCGTCGCCGGAATGAAGCGGGTGCGGGAGGCAAAGACATGCCTGTCGCCCTGCGCATGTTGGCCGTGCACGAAGAAGCGCTGCGGAATGACGAGATCGAGATTGTCCTTGGCCCGCGTCATGGCGACATAAAGCAGCCGTCGCTCCTCTTCGATTTCGGCGGATGATCCGACCGCGAGATCGGCGGGGATGCAGCCGTCGACGGCGTTGAGGATGAAGACCTTCGTCCATTCCTGCCCCTTGGCGGAATGGATGGTCGACAGGATCAGATAGTCTTCGTCGAGCAGCGGCACGCCGGCCTGATCGCTGGTGGCGTCAGGCGGATCGAGCGTCAGTTCGGTCAGGAAGCGCTCGCGCGAGCCGTAGCCTGCTGCGATCTGCTCCAGCTGGATGAGATCCGCCAGTCGCGTCGATGCATCCTCGTGTACCCGCTCCAGATGCGGCTCGTACCATTGCCGAACCAGACCGATTTCGGCCGGCCATCCGGCCCCGCCGCTTTTGACCTCCCGTATCGTCTCGACGAAAGTGGTCCAGTCGTCTCCCGTGCGGGGCGGCGGCGGCAGGTCGGTCAGCGCCGTGATCGGGCTTGCCTCTTCGCCGATCTGGTCGAGCACGCGCTGCGCCGTCGAAGGGCCAACGCCGGGCAGCAGCTGCATCAGGCGGAAGCCTGCTACGCGGTCGCGCGGGTTCTGGGCAAAGCGCAGGGCCGCCAGCATGTCCTTGACATGGGCGCTGTCGAGGAACTTCAGCCCTCCGAACTTGACGAAGGGAATGTTGCGCCCGGTGAGCTCCACTTCCAGTGGGCCGCTATGGCTTGACGTGCGGAAGAGCACGGCCTGCTGTTTGAGCCTTGCGCCGCCCTCACGATTTTCCAGCACCTGATCAGCGATGTAACGCGCCTGGTCGGCCTCGTCACGCACCGTCACGAGCCGCGGGCGCTCTGTGCTCTGCCGCTCGGTGCGCAGGTTCTTGGTAAAGCGCTCCGAGGCGAGATCGATCACGGCATTGGCGGCAGCGAGGATCGGCTGTGTGGAGCGATAATTGCGGTCGAGCGTCACGATATCGGCCGAGGGCGTGAAGGCTTTCGGGAAGTCGAGAATATTGCGCACGGTCGCGGCACGGAAGGAATAGATCGACTGCGCATCGTCTCCGACGACGGTCAATCCTCGGCCGTCCGGCTTCAGGGCCAATAGAATGGAGGACTGCAGCCGGTTGGTATCCTGATATTCGTCGACAAGCACATGATCGAAGCGGCTGCCGATATCCTCGGCGATCAGCGGCTCCTGCAGCATATGCGCCCAGTAGAGCAGCAGGTCGTCGTAATCGAGCACGTTCTGCACCTGCTTCGCCTCGACATAACAGGCGAAGAGATCGCGCAACTGCTGCTCCCACATGGCGCACCAAGGAAAGTAATCCCGCAGCACGCCATCGAGTGGCGCCTCCGCATTGACTGAACGGGAGTAGATGGCAAGACACGTCGCCTTGGTCGGGAAACGGCTTTCGGTCTTGGAAAAGCCGAGGTCGTGACGCGCGAGATTCATCAGATCGGCGCTGTCTTCCCGGTCGTGGATCGTAAAGGCCGGATCGATGCCGATCTGCTCGGCGTAATCCCGCAGCAGGCGCGCGCCGATGCCGTGGAATGTACCCGTCCAGGCAAGCGCATCGGCGGTGATGCCGGCATTCGTACCCAGCACCTCGCGACAGATCCGCTCGACGCGGCGGCCCATCTCGGCGGCGGCGCGGCGCGAGAATGTCATCAGCAGGATACGGCGCGGATCCGCGCCTTTGACGATCAGATGTGCGACGCGATGGGCAAGCGTGTTGGTCTTGCCGGATCCTGCTCCTGCGATGACCAGCAGCGGACCGGCGACATGGCCGTCACCCTCAGTCGTGCCATGCTCCACCGCCAGCCGTTGCTCCGGGTTGAGCTTTTCCAGATAGGCTGTGGCAGCGGTCATGAATTCTCCTGAACATGCCGGATTGAATATGGCCAGGCACGATCCACGGCGAATCGCATCGGCGAGATTATCCGGACGTTCTATGGATGTTCCGAATCGCCAAAGCCTGTCAAGATTGGGGAGCCGCACGCGGATATGAGCCCTTGTGCAGGAATCTTATCCGGATTCGCTGAATTCAGGCTCGAAAAGGACTTTCTTCTTTCTTATGTATTATTCTGGCGCGGGGTTTTGAGTTTTTGGGCGTGGTAGTGCGTAGGATGAAGGTCTCAGGACATGAACGAAACGATTGCCACTAGGCTGCGTCTGCCTAGCGGGCTGGTGGCTTTACCTGATGGGCGGTTTGCACTTCTGGAGATGGATGCCAGCCGTCGCTGTCTGAAGATTTTCGAGACCAGCGGCGCATATCGGGAGATCTGCCGGATCGGCGGCAGCCCAAGCGGAATTGCGCTCGATGGGGACGGGTGCTTCTGGATAGCCGGCGGCCCGGAAAATTCGCTCGTCAGACTTTCGCCGCAAGGTCGCGTGCTGCAAGTGATCGAAGGCAGCGCAGACGGCCCATTCCTTCATCCGAGTGCACTCGCTTTCGGGCCGGACGGCCTGCTCTATATGACCGATTCCGGCATACGCCTCGATGACCTCCTCGAAGGCGGCCATATTCATCCCGATTTCTTCAAGGCTGCCTATAATGGCTGCGTCTATCAGATCGACCCCGCCGAGGGTCGCGTCATCAGGGTCCTGGCGGCTGGCCTGCTTCTGGCAAGCGGCATAGCATTCGACGCTGGCGGTCTGCTTTACTACAGTGAGACGCTGACCGGGAAAATCCACCGGCAGGTCATCGGCGGCCGGCAGGAACTGTTCGTGCAGTCCATGACGTCACCAGCCATCAATGTCTTGCGCGGGCCGTCCGGTCTCGCCTTCGATCGTACGGGCGTACTGTATTGCGCAATGTATGGGCTCGGAGAAATTCTGCTTGTCGATGGCGACGGAAAAAGAACCGGTCATATCCGCACGAACGGCTCGAGGCCGGGCAATATCGCGTTTACGATTGATGGCAAACATCTGCTCGTCAGCGAACAGGAAAACGATGTCGTTGAAAAAATAACAGCGCCGCGTCCCGGATTACCGCTGCATATGCCGTCCATTTCGTAGAACGGCCCCATCTCTCAGGTTAGTTGGCGGACATGCCCGGTGCCGGGCATGTCCTGTTGCAATCGAGCAGCCGTTTATTCCGCGGCAGGGATCTGCTTGTTGCCCTTGCCCGACTTGCCGTCGGTCGACGACGTATCGTTGGCGGCGGGCTTGGCATGGCGACGGCGCCAGTCGCCAAGGAAGAGCAGGGTCGGCGCTGCGATGAAGACCGAAGAGGCGCCGGCGACGAGAATGCCGAATACCATCGGGATCGCGAAGCTGGAGACGGCGCTGCCGCCCCAGATCGCCATCGGCACCAGCGCCAGGAAAGCGGTGGCGTTGGTATAGAGGCTTCGCGCCAGGGTCTCGTTGATCGACTTGTCGATGATCTCTCGCAGGGGCATCGATTTGTAGAGTCGCATATTTTCACGCATACGGTCATAGACCACGACCTTGTCGTTTACCGAGTAACCGACGAGCGTCAGGATCGCGGCGATGGCCGTCAGGTTGAAATCGAGGCCGGTGATCGCGAAGAAGCCGATCGCCTTCGTGATGTCGAGGATCAGCGTGATGATGGCGCCGACCGCGAACGGCCATTCGAAGCGATACCAGATGTAGAACAGCATCGCGAGGCTGGCGATCACGACCGACAGGATGCCGGCCTGGGCAAGCTCGCCCGAAACCTTCGGACCGATGACATCAGTGCCTTCGATACTCGCGCTCGGGTCGATCTTGACGATCTCTGCCTTGAGCTTAGTCACCGCGGCTGTCTGCGCCTCTTCGCCGCCGTCCTGCCGCTGGGCGCGGACGAGGAGGCTGTTGTTGTCGCCGAAGGACTGCAGTGCGATTTCGCCGAGGCCGAGCGTGTTCAGGCCCTCGCGGAAAGTCGCCAAATCAGCCGCTTCCTTGGTCTTGACCGACATCTGGATGCCGCCGCGGAAATCGACGCCGTAGTTGAGGCCCGGATGGAAGAACAGGACCACCGAGGCGATCGACAGGATCGCCGAGACGGTGACGCCAAAGAAACGGGCCTTCATGAACTGGATGTGCTTGTCATAGGGGCTGAAGGGGATCAGCGGCCTGATGTTGATCACCTTCAGCTTGCGGCGACGGGTGATGGCGATCATCACGACGCGTACGAAGGCGACGGAGGTGAACATCGAGATGATGAGGCCGAGACCCATGGTCACGGCAAAGCCGCGAACCGGGCCGGAGCCAAAGTAGAACAGGATGGCGGCCGCGATCAGGGCCGTCATGTTGCCGTCGATAATCGTCGAATAGGCCTTTCTGAAGCCGTTATCGATGGCGGCGAAGGCGCTCTGGCCCTTGCGGGTTTCTTCGCGGATACGCTCGTTGATGAGAACGTTGGCGTCAACCGCAAGGCCGATACCGAGGACGACGCCGGCGATGCCGGGCAGCGTCAGCGTGGCGCCGACCAGCGTCAGGGCCGAGAAGGTCAAGACCGTGTGGATAAGCAGCGCGACATTCGCGAGGATACCCCAGGAGCCGTAGAGCACAAAGATGAAGGCGGCAACCAGAACGAAGCCTACCAGGCCGCTATAGATGCCCTTCTGGATCGCATCGGCGCCGASSTCGGCGCCGACGGTGCGTTCTTCGATGACAGTCAGCTTGGCGGGCAGGGCACCGGCGCGCAGCAGGGCTGCAAGCGTGGTGGCGCTGTCGGCGGTGAAGTTGCCAGAGATCTGGCCGGAACCGCCGGTGATCGGCTCGCGGATATTCGGCGCGCTGAGTACCTTGTTGTCGAGTACGATGGCGAAAGGCTTGCCGACATTTTCGCGGGTGATCTCAGCGAAACGATTGGCACCGGCGCTGTCGAAGCGGAAAGTGACGAGCGGCTCATGCGTGTTCGGATCGAAGCTGACGCGAGCGTCGGTCAGGCGGTCGCCGGACAGTTCGATACGGTCGAGAACCGGATAGTTGTTACCCTGCTCGTCCTTCATGATGGTGACGCCAGGCGCCGGATTGTTCGGGTCGGCGTTGTCGGCCAGCAGGTGGAAGGACATCTTCGCGGTCGAGCCGAGCAGTTCGCGCAGGCGCGACGGATCCTGTGCGCCCGGAAGCTGGACGAGAACGCGGTTGGGGCCGACGCGCTGGATGGTCGGTTCGGCAACGCCCACCTGGTCGACGCGCTTGCGGATGACTTCAAGGCTCTGCTGGACGGCGGAATCGACGTTGGCGGAAATGCCGGCCTGCGAGAAGGACATGGCGATCGTCGCGCCGTTCGGCGCGATCGTCAGGTCAGACTGGCCGGCGGAAAGGCCCGAAGTAATCGTGTTGGCCAGCGTCTGCAGCTGGGTTACCGCCGCGCCGCTCTGCGTGGGGTCGGTAAGCGTTACGACGATCTGGTTGCCGTTGCGGACGATCGAACGGGTCAGGATGTTCTTGTCGCGCAGCACGCGGCGTGAATCCTGCTGCAGGGACTGCAGCCGGCCATTGGTCAGGTCCTTCTCGTCGACTTCCAGGACGAGATAGGAACCGCCGCGAAGGTCGAGGCCGAGGGAAACCTGGCTATGCGGCAGCCAGGATGGAATTTTGCTGAGGGCCGACGGCGGAAGCACGTTCGGCAAGGCAATCAGAAAGCCAAGCACGATGATCACTGAATATAGTGTCACCAGCCATGGTGAAGTGCGCATGGGTATTATCCTTGGAAATACGCTGATGCCAACGGTCGGGCCGCTGGCGGAGTTAGGTCATGTCGGAAATGCGCGCGTCGGCGCTAACGGCTCAGGCGAAGCTGACCGGCGGCGCTCGGGCAAGATAGACGCGGGAATGAGTGGATTCGAGCAGCGATACGCTGGCTTGATCGCTGGGTTGCCAAGGCCTGGCCACATGCTCGAGCAAGGGAAAGGAGGCGAGCGTCGCTGGTCCGATATCGTTCCAGGTCGCCTTCGGCGTCACCAGACGGTCGGCAACGACGATGCCGCGAATGGGGTCGCGTATGGAAAGGTAAAGCGGCTGTGTGTCTTTGCCGGAGGAGAGCGCATCTGCATCCGCCCGCGTCGCGAGATTGATGCCGCCGCCAAGCGCAAGTCCGATATAGGCGAAGAACGCGACGAACAGCGAGGCGATCACGCGCGCTCCGGCGCGGTGCGTCCTGTCGTCTCTATCTTCGCTGTCGGCAGCGCCGAATTCGAACGGGCTCAACGGTCAGAAATGCCTTCTTTCCTTTGCCGGCGCGAACTCCGGCAGTTCGGTCATGATATCAGGACGCCCTGCGTCTTCATAGTGCGGCCCGTCATGTTGCACTTGTCATGATGCAGTTGCGCCAACCGGTCAACCGTCCCGGCGCGATTTCTTCCATGCCAAAACCATCAGTGATCACGGCTTCGGCGCCAGGCAGCTTGCCGGGACGCGATAGGCATGGAGCGTATCGCCCTTCATGTCGCCGAAGGGAGGTGACCAGCTTTTGATGAGCTCGGCCTGGCCTTCAGGGCAGGTGATGGGGTCGGTGTCGACGAACAGAACAGGACCGGTCACAGCGGCGGGCAGGGAGAAATCCTGCTCGTAATAATTCCTAGGGAAGCCGCCGAAATTGCGGGCGTAGATTTGGAATGGCTTGCCCTTCAGCGTATAGAAGAGGTCGGCAAGAATGGCGCGGTCCGAGGCGACGATGTCAGGCAACTTCGCGGTCGTCGCGATATCGGCGATTTCCAGGCTGACGATGCTGCGGCCGACATAGCGCTTCATGACGAGATCGCCACCCGGAATTTTCACGTCAAGCGCGAAGACCGTCAGCACGGGAATGACGACGGCGACGATCGCGCCGATGATCAGCGAGGTGACCAGGCCCTTCTTCGTCAGGCGGTACAGCAGCCAGACGGCGAGTATGGTGCCTGCGGCATAGGCGGATACGGCCCAGTTGGCGTAGGCCTTGGCGAAAAGAGCCTGCAGAGAGATCAGGATCACCACGGGCATCGACAGCCAGAACAGCAGCTTTTCCTTGTCGTCGCTCTGCCCGCTGATCAACCGCCAAGTCGCCCACAACAGCGCGAAGAACACGACCGGACCGACGACGCCGAACTGGGCGCCGACGAAGCCGAGTCCGTTGAAAAGGTGTTTCAGGGCGCTGGTTCCGCTGTCGTCGCTGCTCCAGCGAGCAATGCTTTCCGTGTGCTTTACGGTCGCCGCATCATGTGTGAGGTTCCACCACAGATTGGGCGCCACGACGATGGCGCCTACGACAGCGGCTATGGCCACGTCTCGCCATGCAATTCGCGCCGAACGCAGCGTCAGCATGGCGATGCCCACGCCCGGCAGCAGGAAGAGTACGGAGTATTTTGTCATGAAGGCGAGACCGAGGCTGATGCCGAGGATCAACGCTTCGGAGACGGAGGAACGCCTGGTCAGGCCGAGAAAGGCCCAGATCGCAATCGTGATGAACAGGATCTGGATCGTATCGGTCGACACCAGCACGGCCGAAAGCGACGCAGCCGGCAGTGTGATGAAGATCACGCCGGCCCAAGGGGCGATAGCGCGCCCTTCCTCGCCATCGAAGAGCCGGCGCGTCGTGACGATCAGCATCAATGCTGTGGCGAGATGGAAAAGCGGCGCGGATATGCGGATCCAGAAGGTGGAGTCCGATCCCGAGATAATATTGAAGAAGCGGATGACCCAGGCGATAATCGGCGGCTTGGAATAATAGCCGAAGTCGAGATTCTGACCCCAGAACCAATATTGCGCCTCATCGACGAACAGATCCGTCCTGTTGATCAGCAGCATGAGCACGCGCCAAAGCGTCACGCCGAAGATAATCGCAAGCGCTACTCCCAGAGAAAGCGTCTGGGTATTTGTTCGGGATTGGTTCGTATCGGACATTAAAAGATAGATCTCGGTGCCAAGTTGTGAGGCTTAATACGGATTTATCAAGGCTAATGCTAGCTACTGGCGGACGAGAAACGTGGGAAGGCGCCGGCCTTTAATTACGCGGCGAGGCGTCCAGGCGGGTCCGAAATCGGTATGTCCTGCCAGGCGGCGTTAAAGGACGCGAGAGGCGCTGCTGCCGCGTGCCTCTTCGATACGGCACAAAAGCATAAAGGCCGCGAGCGTCATGCCGGCCATCAGCGAGGCGGTCAAACCAAGAACAATCATTGCTCTCTCCGTATCGACATCGAGGTGTCTGCGCCTTGAGCACTAGGGCATGAAGCTTGCTCGTGACTTGCGTTGAAGCGGCTTTTTCCCGTGTCTGAGCACGCACAATGGGCGGCCCCGGCCCGGAGGTGATCGAAACAGAACGGTCGGCTTGAGGTCATTAACCTTCGGGCAAGGAATTAACCATAAATAATGAGGCTGAACGTCGGAATGGGAAAATTGTGACTCGTTCTCAGCAGGCATGAAGCCGCCCCGTCGTACCGGGTCCGATCCGGTATCCATCTCATCAAACAGGTCCGCAAAAGACTTTGATGAACGAGCGAGCTTCAGCGCCTCGATCAATTGATCGGCGGCTTCCTGTGCTTTTCCTCGCGTCCTCATCGCGCCTGGCGCGGATCATCAGCGGTTCGCCGGCGCTTGCGCGCGCGGCACTTCGGCGGGGACGATTTTGGCGCAAGATTCGCCGTCAGATCAGGCAGGTAGGGCGCAGGCTGGCAGCCTTCGCGACCGCTTGCGTTTTGCTGGTCTCGACGCCGGACAATGCGAGACCCTGCGCCATAACCGGCCAATGCTTGAGGCTCATCTCAAGTCCGGCCTGCGCGATCTTTTCCACCGTTTCCAGACGTTTCCGGACGCTGCCCGCAATTTCGCCAGCGAAAGCCAGCTCGAACGGCTTCAGGATCTGCAGTCGTCCCATTGGGATGTTCTGACCGACGCCCGCTTCGACAGCCTCTATGCCGAGCGCGTCAAGGTTCTGTCCGACAGCGAAAGCAAGATGGGGCTCGATCCGCGCTGGCATGTTGCCGGTCACGGCGTAATGCTGGAACATATTCTGACCGGCCTCGTCGAGGAGATGGGTGGCCGGGCCATCCTGCCCGGAGCCAAGCGCCGTGCGCGTGAGCTGAAGGAACTGGTCACGTCGGTCGTTCGCCTTGTCATGGTCGATGTCGAGATTGCCGTATCCCTGCGTTTCAATGAATTGCGCATCGGGCATCAGCGGGCGCTGGCAGAACAGCGTCTTGCCGATCGCACCGAAGCGGCAGGCCTTATCGCCGATTTGGCCAACAGCCTTACCGGTCGCGATCTGACGGCCCGCCTGCCTGCCGATTGTCCCGAAGCTTATATGGAAGTGGCCGAAGCGCTGAACACTGCTCTCGAAGACATCCGGCAGCAGTTTGCGGTGCTCTCCAGCGGCGTGCAGGCGGCGGAAGCGACGACGGATGCCATCGCGCGTACCTCCAGATCCTTCGTCGAGAATTCGGCAGAACACGCGCAAGGGCTCGCAACCTCGGCGCGCCAGCTTGCCGAGCTTGCCGATCAGGTGCGCGGCAATGCCGCCAGTACCCGATCTGCAGAACGCGCCGCAGCGTCAACGCGCAGCGCTGCAGAAGACAGCGGCCGGATTGTCGGGCAGGCGATATCGGCCATGGCGGATATCGAGACGTCGGCCGAGAAGATCGGCCAGATCATTGGCGTCATCGACGAGATCGCCTTCCAGACCAATCTTCTCGCCTTGAATGCCGGTATCGAGGCCGCTCGCGCCGGCGACAGCGGCCGTGGTTTTGCCGTTGTCGCCCAGGAGGTTCGCGCGCTTGCGCAGCGCTCCGCCGATGCTGCGCGTGAAATCAAGGTTCTGGTTTCGGGCACGAAGGCGCAGGTTGACGCCGGCGTGCAGATGGTCGGCCGCACGCAGGATGCGATCGGCAGCATCGTCCGCCAGGTAACGGATATCAACGACGCAATTTCCGGGATCGCGGCGGCGAGCGACGTGCAGGTGGCCGGCCTGCATTCGCTCTCGGCTGATATTGGCGATTTCAGCACGCGTGCTGCCGCTGGCGAAGGCCTGGCCAATCGCTCGCAGGAAAGCGCCGATCACCTCCAGACCGTTGTTGTTGAACTCGGCCGCACCATCCGCGAGTTTCGCATCGAGCGGGAGCGGCGGCATATGGCCTCTCCGGCGCCGGTGAAGGCCGCCCAGCAGCGACAGCTTCCCGCCCGCGACGAATTCAACGTCGGAGGCGATGAGGACGAAATGGCCGACTTCGGCTTCCCGCTTCGCAGAGCGGCGATGGGAGGCGAACGCAATGCCTATTGATTTAACCGTTTCATGCACATGCGGGCCGGCAGGCCCGATTTCAGACAACAAGGAATAGAGCGATGCCGAGCAGGAAAGGCGAAAAGACAATCAGTCTGGCCGCGGTGCTGGACCTCAACGAGGCTTCGACGCTGCGCGGCAAGTTGATGGGGATGCGCGGCAGCAATGTCGTGATCGATGCGTCCGGCGTCGAAAGGGTTGGGGCCTTGTGCATGCAGGTCATCATGGCCGCTGCCAAGACCTGGGATGAGGACAAGCTGTCCTTCACTTTTTCCAAGGTGTCGGACGCATTTCAAAAAACGATGCAGATGATTGGGGTCGACATCTCTCATCTGCTTGCCAAGGAGATCCGGCAATGAAGAAGAAAGTACTGACCGTGGATGATTCACGGACCATTCGAAACATGCTTCTCGTCACCCTCAACAATGCGGGTTTCGAGACCATTCAGGCTGAAGACGGCGTCGAAGGCCTGGAAATTCTGGAAGAAGCCAATCCGGACGTGATCGTTACCGATATCAATATGCCGCGCCTCGACGGTTTCGGCTTCATCGAGGGCGTGCGCCGCAACGACCGCTATCGCGCCGTTCCGATCCTCGTCCTGACGACCGAGAGTGACGCTGAAAAGAAGAATCGCGCCCGCCAGGCCGGCGCAACCGGCTGGATCGTCAAGCCGTTCGACCCCGCTAAGCTGATCGATGCCATCGAGCGCGTAACCGCCTAAACAGGACCCGCCCCTTATGGATATGAACGAAATCAAAGAGATTTTCTTCCAGGAGTGCGAAGAGCAGCTCGCCGAACTGGAATCCGGTCTCCTGAAAATGAATGATGGCGACCGCGATCCGGAAACCGTCAATGCCGTCTTCCGCGCCGTTCATTCCATCAAGGGTGGGGCAGGGGCTTTCGGTCTGGACGACCTGGTCTCATTCGCTCACGTCTTCGAGACCACGCTCGATTGCGTTCGATCCAATAAGTTGGAGCCGACCCAGGATGTCCTGAAGGTCATGCTGAAGGCTGCCGACGTGCTGGCCGACCTGACCAATGCCGCTCGCGATGGCGGTAGCGTCGATCCGGCGCGCAGCCGCGGGCTGGTCAAGGAGCTTGAGGCGCTGGCTAATGGCGATGTGCCCGCATCATCCGCGGCAGTCGTCGCAGAGCCGGCTCCGAAGCCGGTCGCGGCGGCGCCTGCACCTGCACCGACCGACGACAGCGGCTTCCAGCCGATCCCGTTCAGCTTCGACGATGATTTCGGCTCCGATGAGCCCTCCGCCGATGCCATGCCGGAATATGAAGTCACCTTCAAGCCGCGCTCCGATCTCTACGCCAAGGGCAATGACGCCACGCTGCTGCTGCGCGACCTCGCGCGGCTGGGCGAGATGAGCGTCTATTGCGATCTGGACGCGTTGCCGAGCCTGCCGGAACTCGACCCGGAAGGCGCCTATTTCAAGTGGACGATCTCGATCAAGACGGACAAGGGCGAAGATGCCATCCGTACCGTCTTCGAGTTTGCGGAATGGGATTGCGAGCTCGATGTCTGTGCTGTCAGAGCCGACGCAGGTTCCTCTGGCGATGAAGAGCTGCCGATGGTTCCGGTGCCCTTCGATCTTTCCATTCTCGATGACGAGCGCAGCGAGCCGGTTGCCGAGGCAATCGAGGAAGCTCCCGCGGCAAAGAGCGATGCCGCTGCCGCCGTTGCCGCAGCTGAAACAGCCAGCAACGTCACGCAGCTTGCCGCCGTTGCCGCCCGCGTCGAAAAGAAGGAGGCGGCTCTTGCTGCCGCCGCAGCCGCCAACGCCGCTGCCGCGCAAAACAATGCAGCCGCCGGCGTCGGCCAGACCATTCGTGTCGATCTCGACCGCGTGGATAGGCTGATCAACCTCGTGGGCGAGCTCGTCATCAATCAGGCGATGCTCTCCCAGAGCGTCATCGAGAACGACAATAACGGCACGTCATCGATCAATATGGGCCTCGAGGAGCTGCAGCAGCTGACCCGCGAGATTCAGGACAGCGTCATGGCGATCCGCGCGCAGCCGGTGAAGCCGGTCTTCCAGCGTATGTCGCGTATCGTCCGTGAAATCGCCGACATGACCGGGAAGTCGATCCGCCTGATCACTGAAGGTGAAAACACCGAAGTCGACAAGACCGTCATCGACAAGCTTGCCGAACCGCTGACGCATATGATCCGCAACGCCGTAGACCACGGCGTCGAAACTCCCGAAAAGCGAGCGGCACTCGGCAAGAACCCGGAAGGCACCGTCCGCCTGACGGCAAAGCACCGTTCCGGCCGCATCCTGATCGAACTCGCCGACGACGGCGCCGGTATCAACCGCGAAAAGGTCCGGCAGAAGGCGATCGACAATGATCTGATCGCGGCCGACGCCAATCTCTCGGATGAGGAAGTCGATAACTTGATCTTCCTGCCGGGCTTCTCGACGGCCGACAAGATCTCGGACATTTCCGGCCGCGGCGTCGGCATGGACGTGGTCAAGCGCTCGATCCAGGCGCTCGGCGGCCGCATCAATATCAGCTCCAGGCCTGGTCAGGGCTCCGTCTTCACCATGAGCCTGCCGCTGACGCTTGCCGTTCTCGACGGTATGGTGGTGACGGTTGCCGGTCAGACCCTGGTCGTGCCGCTGACCGCCATCGTCGAAACGCTCCAGCCGGAGGCGTCCGCGATCCATTCCTTCGGTGCGAATCATCGCCTGATCTCGATCCGCAACAGCTTCTGCCCGCTGGTCGATGTTGGTCGCATCCTGAACTTCCGTGCCACGCAGGCCAATCCGGTCGAAGGCGTCGCGCTGCTGGTGGAATCGGAAGGCGGCGGCCAGCGTGCGCTGATGGTCGATGCGATCCAGGGCCAGCGCCAGGTCGTCATCAAGAGCCTCGAAGCCAACTATACGCACGTGCCCGGCATTGCGGCCGCAACCATCCTCGGCGATGGCCGCGTCGCATTGATCCTCGATGTCGACGCGGTGGTCGGCGCTTCCCGCGGCCAGTCGCTGAAGCCTGAAATGTCTTACGCAGCGGTGGGTTGATTTATGTCCTATGCCGTCAAGAATCTGACCCAGGGGGTCCGGGAGCTGATCGCCTTCCGGATCGGCGATCAGGAGTTCTGCGTCGACATCATGTCCGTTCGCGAAATTCGTGGCTGGACTCCCGCGACCGTCATGCCGCATGCGCCTGCCTATATGCTCGGAGTCATCAACCTGCGCGGCGCCGTACTGCCGATCATCGATCTTTCCAGCCGCCTCGGCATGAAGAACGCGGCGCCGACGGCTCGGCATGTGATCATCGTCGCCCAAGTCAAGCGCAAGGTTGTCGGCCTCCTGGTCGATGCCGTGTCCGACATCCTGACGATCACCGACGACAGCATCCAGCCGACGCCGGAGGTCTCGTCCGACCATGAGCGGCAGTTTGCACGCGGTATCGTCGCCATCGACCGTCGTATGATCTGCCTGATCGAACTGGAAGCCCTGTTCCCCGAGAGTGAAAGCGAAGCTGCATGAGTGTGATGGGAGCAATAGATCTCAAGGCATCACCGGACGAGATCCTGGCCAGCGGCGAGTATCCGCTGACCCGGCGCGACCTCGCCGAGATCGCCGCCATGATCTATGCGGATGCGGGCATTTCCCTCAACGAAAGCAAGGCGTCGCTGGTTTATTCGCGGTTGTCGAAGCATATCCGCGCGCTGGGCCTGCCAGGTTTCCGTGACTATTGTCTGCTGGTGTCTTCGCCGGCCGGAAGTGCGGAGCGGCGCGAGATGCTGTCGCATCTGACGACGAACTTCACCCGCTTCTTCCGCGAAAACCATCATTTCGATCATATGCGCACTGAAGTCCTGCCGGACCTGCTGGCTCGTGCCAAGGCCGGCGGTCGCGTGCGGATCTGGTCGGCTGCCTGTTCCGACGGGCAGGAACCCTATTCGATCGCACTGACGGTGCTGTCGCTCATGCCGAATGTGGCGGAGCTCGATTTCAAGATCCTGGCAACGGATATCGATCCGAAGATACTGGGCCTTGCGCGCGCCGGCGCTTATGATGAGGCCGCGCTGGAAACGATCTCGCCTGCCATGCGCAAGCAGTGGTTCCAAGAGGTCAATGTCCAGGGTCGCCGCAAGTTCCAGATCGATGATCGCGTCAAGCGGCTCATCACCTTCAACGAACTGAACCTGATGGCGCAGTGGCCCTTCAAGGGCACCTTCGACGTCATCTTCTGCCGCAACGTCGTCATCTATTTCGATGAGCCGACCCAGGTGAAGATCTGGTCGCGTTTCGCCGGCCAGCTGCAGGAAGGCGGCCACCTCTATATCGGCCATTCCGAGCGTGTCGCGGGGGAATCGAAGCACCTCTTCGACAATATCGGCATTACCACCTATCGCTATCTCGGTAAAAACGCGGGGAGAAAACCATGAACGCCGCTGCCCGTGTTCTCGTGGTCGACGATTCTGCGACCATGCGTGGTCTCATTACCGCCGTGCTGCGCTCGGACCCCGAGGTTGACGTCGTCGGCCAGGCGGGCGATGCGATGGAGGCGCGTGCCGCCATCAAGGCACTCAATCCCGACGTCGTTACGCTCGATATCGAGATGCCGAATATGAACGGCCTCGATTTTCTCGAGAAGATCATGACGCTGAGGCCGATGCCGGTCATCATGGTTTCCACGATGACCCATCGCGGCGCCGACGCGACGCTCGCTGCGCTTGAAATCGGTGCCTTCGACTGCGTCGGAAAGCCTTCGCCCGGTGAGCCGCATCCGTTTGGCGATCTGGCCGAGAAGGTCAAGGCGGCCGCCCGTTCGCAGCGGCAATACGTCAAGCCCGTCGCCGAGCGCGCTCCGCCGGCTCCGGCGGTTGCCGATTTCCGAGTCGGCCGCAAGATCGTCGCGATCGGCTCCTCCACCGGTGGTGTCGAGGCACTGATCAATGTGCTGCAGAAATTCCCGGCCAATTGTCCGCCGACCGTCATCACCCAGCATATGCCGCCGACCTTTACACGCAGCTTTGCTGAACGGCTGAACCGCCTTTGCGCGCCGGTCGTTGAGGAAGCGACCGACGGCGCACGGCTGGCGATCGGCAAGATTTATCTGGCGCCAGGTGGGGAACGGCATCTGCGGATCGCCAATTCTTCCGCCCCCCATTGCCGCCTGGTCGAAGGCGCGCCGGTCAACGGCCATCGTCCTTCCGTCGACGTGCTGTTTGATTCGGTTGCCGAACTGGCAGGCCGCAATGCCGTCGGCGTGATCCTGACCGGTATGGGCCGCGATGGCGCTGCCGGTCTCCTCAAAATGCGCCACGCGGGTGCGCGCACCATCGGCCAGAATGAGAAGACCTGCGTGGTCTACGGCATGCCGAGGGTCGCCCATGAGCTTGGCGCCGTCGAACACCAGTTTCCGCTGAACGCCATTGGCGAGGAAATTTTGAAAATAACAGCCGCCCGAAAGGAAGGGAGCGAATAATGTCTCTAGCGGAGAAAATCAAAGTTCTGATCGTCGACGATCAGGTCACCAGCCGCCTCCTGCTCAGCGATGCGCTGACGCAGCTCGGCTTCAAGCAGATCACGGCGGCCGGCGACGGCGAGCAGGGGATGAAGATCATGGAGCAGCAGCCCCATCATCTGGTCATCTCCGACTTCAACATGCCGAAGATGGATGGGCTTGGTCTCCTCCAGGCCGTCCGCACCAATCCGACGACGAAGAAGGCGGCCTTCATTATCCTGACGGCGCAGGGTGACCGTGCACTGGTCCAGAAAGCGGCCCAGCTTGGCGCCAACAACGTCCTGGCCAAGCCCTTCACCATCGAAAAAATGAAAGCGGCTATCGAAGCCGTGTTCGGAGCATTGAAATGATCGTCGAGGGTGCTGCCCGCCGCGTTCACATCATACAGGGCGAGTACAAGGTCGTGAACGATCCGGAAGTGGTGCTGACCACCATTCTCGGCTCCTGCGTCGCGGCCTGCCTGCGCGACCCGATCGCCGGCGTCGGCGGCATGAACCATTTCCTCCTCCCGGGAATGGCAAGTTCGCCGACGAGCGGTGGTGATGCGACGCGCTACGGCGTGCACCTGATGGAGCTTCTGATCAACGGCCTCTTGAAGAAGGGTGCGCGTCGCGATCGGCTGGAGGCCAAGGTCTTCGGCGGCGCAAAGACGATCGCGACCTTTTCCAATGTCGGCGAGCAGAATGCAGCCTTCGCCATGCAGTTCCTGAAGGACGAAGGCATACCCGTCGTGGGCTCGAGCACCGGCGGCGAACATGGGCGCAAGATTGAATATTGGCCGATCTCCGGAAGAGCCAGGCAATACCCGCTCACCGGCGCGGAGACGCAGAAGACCGTGGCGCTCGAACAGCGTCCCGTCGTGGCTCCAAAGCCGGTCGACAATACGATCGAATTTTTCTGATCAGCGAGGCTACCGCATGACCCCCTTCCAGCGCGCCGAAATGACCGACACCGAGGATCTGCTTCCGGCTATTCTCCTGCGCATCGTCTCCGAACTGCACGATGTCGCCTATCTGATCGAGCGTATTGAGCCGCAGCTGCTGGATGTCGGCGGCGCAAAGGTACTGGAATCGCCCGGCACGATGAAGGTTCTTCAAGGCATCGATCTTGCCGTCCAGAAGACGCGAGGCATCGCCGAATTCATCGATACCCTTGCCGGCAGCATGCCGGAGGGATGGACGGTCGATCTTGCTGCCGCACTGAGCCTGGTCAAGCTGACGGAGATGCAGAAGGCGCTCGGCGGCGGCAATTTCCACGCCCATCAGCAGCCCATGGCAAAGGCGGCCGGCGATTTCGATTTCTTCTGATCGGGCATCCGCGACGGATATTGTTTTTCTTATGTAATTTTCTCCGATTCTCCCCCGCTTTTTCCTTCCAGGCGGGCCGGACGAAACGTTCGCACAAGTTTCGATTTCTATTTTCGCTACGGAGCACAAAGGCATCAGGTCTTTGACGAATCGTGCGAGAACAGAATGAATCTGTTAAATCAATTAGTTCCCTTATTCCGGAACATCCAGAATCTGGGCAAAACGCGCCTAATGATCATGGGTGGCGTCGGCGCAGCTTCCATTGTGCTAGTCCTTCTGGCGGCCCTCTTTGTCAACAAGCCAGCACAGGAAACGCTCTATGTCGGCCTGGATGCCACCGATCTCAATCAGATCAGCATCGCACTCGCCGAAGCCAAGATCGGCTTTCAGGTCGGCACCGACGGCACCAGCCTGACCGTTCCGGCCGGGATGACTGGCAAGGCCCGTGCGCTGCTCGCCGAACGCGGTCTGCCCACGAGCGGCAAGGCCGGCTATGAACTCTTCGACAATGTCGGCTCGCTGGGCCTGACCTCCTTCATGCAGGAAGTCACTCGCGTGCGTGCGCTCGAAGGCGAGATCAGCCGTACCATCACCTCGATCGCCGGCATCAGCGCGGCGCGCGTTCACATCGTCATGCAGGATGTCGGCAACTTCCGTAAGGCCGATCAGAAGCCGACGGCATCGGTGATGATCCGGGCGAGCGCCGAGGCAGCGCGCAAGTCGGCGCCCGCCATCCGCCACCTGGTCGCTTCGGCCGTTCCCGGTCTGGAAGTCGATGACGTCACGATCCTCGATTCGACCGGCCAACTGCTCGCTTCGGGTGACGATCAGAGCAACGGCGCGCTCAGCCGCAATCTCGGCATCGTGCAGAATGTGCAGGGCGAGATCGAAGGCAATATCAACAAGGCGCTCGCACCGTTCCTTGGCATGGACAACTTTCGCTCCAGCGTAACCGCACAGCTGAACACCGACAGCCAGCAGGTGCATGAGACCACATTCGATCCGGAGTCGAAGGTCGAACGTTCCGTCCGCACGGTCAAGGAAGCGCAGAAATCGCAGCAGAGCCAGCCCGACACGGCGGCGACGGTTGAGCAGAATATCCCGCAGGCGGCTCCGCAGTCGGGCGGCAACACACCGACGTCGAACGATCAGTCCGACAAGCGCGAAGAGCAGACCAACTACGAAATCAACAGCAAGACGACGGCGACGACCCGCAACAGCTACAAGATCGAGAAGCTCTCGGTCGCGGTGGTGGTCAACAGGGGCCGCATTGCACAGATGCTTGGCGACGGTGCCGATCAGGCGAAAGTCGATGCCTATATCGCCGAGATGCAGAAGATCGTTGCGACGGCTGCCGGAGCCGATCAGGCCCGCGGCGATGTCGTAACCGTCAATGCGATGAGCTTCCTCGACAATCAGCTGCTGGAAGACACGGCTTCAGGCTTCAGCATCACGGAAATGCTGAGCCGAAACCTGGCTGGCATCATCAACTCGCTGGCCTTCGTCGCAGTCGCCTTCCTGATCGTCTGGGTGGGCTTCCGTCCGCTGATCCGCTCGCTGAGCGGCGGTGCGGCCAGCGGCACGGCACTGCCCGAGGCAGCCGGCCTCGAACTGCCGGACTTCGCGCCTCCGGCGGGCGGCGCAGGCGCCGCGCTGATGGACGGCTTCGGCTCGGATTTCGGCTTCGACAGCACCGACGATCTGCTGACGATGGGCGACGACAGCGGTACCTTCAACCGCCGCGTCAAGGAAGGACCGGAGCGCCGTCTTTCGCGCATGGTGGAAATCAGCGAAGAACGCGCCGCAAAAATCCTCAGGAAATGGGCCGTCGATCAGGCCGCATGATGAAACGACCGGGAGAGATCCCGGTCGTTTGCATTTCCGGAACAGCTGCATGTCGCTGTCTCTTTCGCGGGCGCCATTGTTGCCGGCTCGACTCAGCCAAGTAATTTGACGTGTTCGTAAGATGGAATTTTGATGTAAAAGCCGTTGCTGGGTAGAAAGAATCGACTTACTAATATGCGAACTATACTTGTTAACCGTTTAACTGGCGCGAATCGTCTGCCGATCTCGGTGTTTCGCAAGCGCAGTGCGCTCGCAGATTCCGGGGCGGGAAAACCGGTCCATGGTTCGTCGGTCGTGTCTGCCGGTATTCTTACGGCATGATCGTCAAAGTAAAAATCGATAATGGGTGTGTTGATTTGCCCTGCTTCACCGGGATGTGTTTGTGTCGCGGTAAACAATGATTCGGCTCCGAAGCCCTGTGGATGTCATGATTGATTCTCCGGGCTGGCGCCTAGGCTTAGACTGAATGATGCTCTCGTTGACGACGGATCGTCCACCAGCGGCAGGAAATGCGGGAATGGACATACAGATATCGCAGATGAGCAAGGGCGATAGGGATGTGCGGCCAGTTGCGCCCGCCGCCGTCATGTCGCGCGAGCAGCTCATCCTGCAGCTGAGTGCCACCTCCGGCCCGACCTATCTGCAGGCCGGCTTGCGGGCGCTGGCCAGCTATGCCGGCGCCACTCACTATCTTCTGGTGCGCTGCGACTTCATTCAGGAAAGCGGCCTGGATTTCGTTGTTTCCTCCGATTGGCCCTTCGATCTCGTCAGGCGCCTGGCGTCGGAGCTGACAAGCGGTTACGGCCGCATCGGCGAGCTGGAAAAATGCATGTCATTGTTCCAGCCGAACCTCGCTTCTCTTCCTGACGATCTAGAACTGCCGCAAGGCGTCGGTCGGCAATATTACGCGCTGACATTCAATGTCGGCCGTACGCGTTTCTCGCTATTGCTGCTGACGCGTGAATCCGTATCGCTCTCGTCGGAACGGCTGCGCGACGCGGGTTTGCTGGCGGGCTACCTTGCCAGCTGCACCCGTTGTTTCGAGGATAAGCTGGAGCGCGATTTCGACCTGACGGAACGCGAACTCGAGTGTCTGTTCTGGATTGCCGAGGGCAAGACAAGCGACGAGATCGCCATGATCCTGGGTATCTCGCGCAATACCATCAATAACTATATCACCAGCGTCATGCGCAAGACGGCTACCAAGACCCGGTCGGAGGCGATCGCCTTCGCTGTTCGAAACAACCTCGTTTGAAGGCCCGTTGAATGCGATATCAGCCAGACAGGACGACGGACATGCCGGCAGAACCACGGCAGACCCGTTCGAGCCGGATTTCTGGCCGCTCCGATCTCTTTCCAAAACTCGTTGCGATGCTGAAGCTGATCGATGCGCAGCACTTCGCCGTTTACCGCCTGCATGGCTCCGGCTTGCCGCACAAGCATCGTTTGGTTTGCGAGCTCGACAATTGGGGCTCCGCCAATTCCGTGATCGCCAAATCCTTCCTGGAAGCCTATGGCGACGCGATGATCGAGCATATCGACAAATCGCTGCTTCCGCTCATGTGGAACGGCCGCGATAGCGACAGCACGGCCGAGACGCCGGACTTCGCGGCCTTCACCCAGCGCCTCAAACCTCATCTTCTGCCCTTCGCCGGCGTGGCCTTTCCCGTGCGGCTGGGCGCCGTGGGCAACGGCTATGTCGTCTTCACGGCGAAGTTCATGGATCTGGCGAGCGATGTGATCGTCGAGCTGCACGGCCGCAGCTGCCGGGTCATGATGGAGCTCTTGTCGTTGGACGAACGCCGTTCACAGGCCGCCGAGGCGCTCAGCGAGCGCGAAATTGCCTGCCTGCAGCTTGCCGGCGATGGGCGCATCAGTGAGGAAATCGCCGAGAAGCTGGGATTGTCGGTTCACACCGTCAACGCCTATCTCGGATCGGCGACGATCAAGCTCGACAGCGTCAACCGCATCCAGGCGATCGCGAAGGCGATTCGCTTCGGGTACATAAGCTGAAGCATATCGCCCCACTTGCGCAGCGGTTTTGTCTCTGAAGCTGCTCGCCGGCATCGTCGAGCAAAGAAATTGAGCGGCGGTCCGGCTTCCGCCGATACACACCGCTCCAAGAAGTCATTCCTTAAAGCCTGATTCTCTAAATCAGATTACTCGCACGGGCTCGCCGCGGGTGACGTAACGTGAATCCTTGAGGCTGCGTGAAAGAAGCGCCGTGTTCTCGTCCGGATCCGCGGATGCCTTGTCGAAGGCGATGTGGTTGATCTCGATGCCGGCATAATGCTCGGTCAGGGCAAGCTTGGCATAGATGACCACGCCGCGTGGCTTGATTTCCAGATCGAGCGTAACCTCGGCGGGGCCGCCCCAATCGAGCTTGTAGTCGCCGCCAAGGCCGAAATTGACTATGCCCGGCAAGAAATACAGCTCTGCGGCCGACGCCACGAGATCGGCAAGATTACCATATCGTTCGAAGCGCAAGAGAGAGATCAGGTCGGCGGCGTCGAGTAGACGCAATTCGCTCGCGACAGGGCTGATGGCTTCGGCAAGTATTTGTTCTCGTTGGGCAGAGTAGGGGCATTTTTTCATATGGTTTATCGTACCCGTTTTCCATTCGACTGCACGGCGTAGACTCGGTGGATGAGTTCGGCGACAGCCTTGTAAAATACTGACGGTATGACGCTATCAACCGAGACTTGCGCAAACATGGAGCGGGCGAGGGGAGGGTCCTCGAAAACGGGAATATTGTTGGTCTCGGCTATCTCCCTGATTTTCAAGGCGATCAGATCCTGACCCTTGGCAACGACAACAGGTGCGTCGTTTTCCTCGCGCACATACCGCAGCGCCACGGCAAAGTGCGTCGGGTTGGCGATGACGAGGGTGGCGCGGGGTACCTGCTTCATCATGCGTCTGCGGGCGCGGTCCCGCGCGATAGAACGCTGGCGCGATTTGACGATCGGGTCGCCCTGCGATTGCTTGTGCTCGTCCTTGACCTCTTGCTTGGTCATCTTCAACTGATCGAACCAGTGGTGTCGGCTCCACAGAATGTCGGCGACGCCGACGACCACGGTCGCCATCAGCACGATGATCAGGATACGCTGCACGATTGCCGAGAGACGGATGAAGATCGTCTGCGGATCCGACGCCATCGCGTCGATCGAATGGAAGAACTGCCCGCGCAGCACGAAAAACATCACGACGCCGACCAGCAGGATCTTCGTGAGCGACTTTCCGAATTCCACCAGGCCGCTGACGCTGAACAGGCGCTTCCAGCCGGAAACAGGCGATATCCGCGAAAACTGCGGCCTGATTCGCTCGAGCACAGGCGTCGGCAGATTCTGGAACATCGAAGCGCCGACGCCGAAGGTCATGAAAAGCACCACGGCGGGAAGCACCATATTGGCGACTTCCCAGCCTATGCGCACGAAGAGCGAAATGGCGTCTGGACCGGTTTCGAGCTTCCATTGATCCGGCTTTTCGAAGAGGTCGCGAAGAACCTCGCCCATGCGGCCCATGCGTGTCGGCAGAAAGAAGGTGACGTAGATGACCGTCGCGAGCATGGTGGCAAAGATGGTCGCTTCCCTGGAGTGCGGCACATTGCCTTTCTCCTGGGTCTCGCGGAGTTTTTTCTCCGTCGGGTTTTCTGTTTTACTGTCCTTGTCTTCGTCAGCCAAAGCAGCCGCCCTTTACGCAACGGAAAGAGGCCGCGCATCAAACGCGGCCTGAGCTGAGCACCTTAAGACAATTCAAGTGAGTCGCGGTGAGATTACGCCGCTTCTTCCACAGGCGTATTTTCTTTCTGCTTGAGCTCGATCTGGCCGGAGTTGGCAAGCCGGATGGCTTCCTGGGCGATGGCGCGACGTGCGATCGCGATTTCGCGCGGATTGATGCCGTTCGTGCCCGTCTGCAGATCGGATTCGATCATGCGGCGCTGACGCGGGCTGATCGAAGACAGAACAATCTCGCGGATCTCCGCACTTGAACCGCGCAGCGCCATCGTCAGAATGTCCGAAGCGATGTCGTTGAGCAGCAGCACGCGGCTTGGCTGCGGCATGCGAGTGAGATCGTCGAACAGGAAGATCTTCGGACGAACCTTTTCGACCGATTCCTTGTTGATCGATTCGAGCGAGCTGAGCAGCGTATCCACCTGCGGCTTGTCGAGTTCGTTCATCAGGTCCGCGACCTTGGTCGAGCCGGAAGCGTTGCGCTCGGCATCGATCTCCGCCATCAGCCCGAGAACGCGATTCTCGATGATCTGTGCGGCCTTCGGGCTGACTTCCTTCAGGTTGACGGTGCGGTTCATGATGTCTGCGCGCTGGGCTTCGGGAAGCTGCAGCAGTACCTTTGCGCCGAAAGCGGAAGGCATCATCGACAGGACATAGGCGATGGTCTGCGGATGTTCGCGCAGCAGGAACTTGGCGACGAAGACGGGGTCTGCTTCGCCCAGGCGGTCCCAGATCGAGGTTTCATAGGCCTGGAAAGCGGTGCGGCGGCCGAGCAGGCTATCCACTTCGTCCGGCGTCAGGCCTTCCTCGAGAATGCTCTCGATCGCCTTGGCGTTGTCCATCAGGCCGGCGCCTTCGGTGAACAGGTCTTCGAATTCGGCCACGAGCTGGGCAAGTTCGTCCGGAGGGATGAGCCTCAGCGATTGCGCCGAGGCGATGATCATCTGCAATTCGTTCTGAGTAAAATACTTGAGCAGCCGTCCTGCCACTTGCTTTCCCATAGCAAGAAGGACGGCTGCCGCCTTTTCAGTCTGAGATAACGGTTTCTCGGCAAGCGTGCCGCTGAAATCGTCAAAGTCCATCATGGTCTTCGTCTCCATCCCGCACAGGGAGTGGGCTCATCCTGAGCCGGGTTCAGCTTTTCTTCGTGTTGTAGATTTCAGTGAGCTTGATGCCGAATCTGGTGTCATCATGTTCCAGAACGGTAATCTCGCCCCGGCCGATCTTGCGGCCGTTTACGGTAATTTCGACCGGTTCGCCGATCTTCTTGTCGAGCGCGATGATTGCGCCCTCGGTCAGGTTCATCAGGCCGGAAACCTGCATGCGGCTGCTGCCGAGAACGATCTGGACGTCGATCGGAATGTCCATGATCATGTCGAGATTGGCGGCAAGCGCGCTGCCGAGAGGAGCAGGCTCAAGCTCCGGCGAGGAGCTGCCGAAATCGCTGTCATCGAAGGCTGGGCTGGAAGCGTCGTCGCCGAAATCGCCGAAGGTGGAAAGATCCGTGCTGGGCTCCGCGGCAAAAGTGCCGGCATCGAGGTCCGGCATGCTGCCATCGCTGTCCTTCTTCAGGACGCCGCGCAGGCCGTCGATGGCCTCATCCAATGCGGCGTCGCTGTTTGAAATGTCCAGCGATTCGTCGCTGTCTTGCTGTATCGTCTTCGTAGCCATGAAATCACTATTCCAGTTGAAACTTGCCTCAAGCTGCCGTGGATGGGAGGGAGCCCATCCGCCAGCCGGTCAATTCATTAGGTGTCGAAGAAGCTCGTCGTCGGAGTTCACGTTGTCCTTGACGCGCACCGTATAATTTTCGCCGGAACGGCCGAATTCGCAAATATAGAGGTCCTTGCTGTTGGCGCTGACCTCGACCCGGACGTCGCCGGTATTATCCATGAAAGGAATGACGTCGCCGACCGCGAGCTTCGAGATCGTGTCCAGCGTCAGCGATTGCAGCCGGATACGGGCGTCAAGCGTCACCTGCGAGCGGCGCACCTGTTCGCTGAGCTGCTCCGACCACGTCTGAGAGGCGGCTGTCGGATTCTTCGCACGCGGCGCGCTGATGACGGTCCGCAGCAGATCGCGCTGAGGCACGATGATGATGATCTCGGAGACGCATTTGCCGAGCGAAATCGTCATCGTGATCGCTGCCGCAAAATCATCGTTGCTATCGGCGAGCGGCGCTGGATGATCTTCGATATTGCGCGGCGGATCCAGATAGGGCTCGAAGCCGCCGGGAGCATTGACGGCGGAACGAAGGACATTGGCGATCTTCTCGAACACCATGACGGAAAGATCGAGCTCCATCACCGAAAGTGGCCTGGCAATGGCCACCTCCATGTCCTCAGGCCGAGCGCCAAGCATGTGTTCCATCAACGTCATGATGAAAGCCGAGCCGCAGCCGAGAACGAATTTGGGTGCCCAGTTGCGCAGCGATCCGTTGACCAGGGCATGATTGCCGCCAAGTCTCGCGATCAGCTCGTTCATGAGGCCGGACTGACAGCCGGTATAGGCAATATTGATCTCGAGTCCGGTTTCGCTCTTGATGATATCGGGCAGAAATTCGGAGTAGACCTGGGCGAAGGCGGTGCCGAGCTTGGCGAGCTTCGCCTGATCGCCGAGATTGCCGGTGAGCTTGGCAAAGAGGGTGCGATCCATCGCGGGCGTCTTTTGTGCGGATTGCTGGCTCATGATCGTCAGGCTGCCTTGCTTTCGCCGCCGGGGTTCATCATTTCCTGCTCGACGGCGTCGATGGACGGACGCTCGTACGAGGAGATGGTCTTGCGGCCGTATTCGAGCGCGACCTGCGGTACGGAGCCGTTCATGTAAGCCAGCAGCGTCTGCTTCACGATGACATAGAGACGATGCTGCTTGTTGCGTACGACCTTGATCTGGGAAACCAGCGGCGCGCAGACGGAATAGGACAGGATGATGCCGAGGAAGGTGCCGACCAGCGCCGATCCGATCAGGTGGCCGAGGACCTCGGGTGATTCGTTGATGTGGCTCATGGCCTTGATGACGCCGAGAACGGCGGCGACAATACCGATGGCAGGGAACGAATCGCCCATAATCGTGATCGCGTGGTAGGGCTTCATCTTGTCGTGCTGCATGGTGTCGAGTTCTTCATCCATCAGCGCCTCGATCTCGTGAGAGCGGGCGTTGCCAATGATGATGAGACGGACGTAATCGCAGATGAAAGCCGTCAGATCCTTGTTTTTCAGGACCGTCGGGGCGGCCTGGAAGATCGCCGATTCATCCGGATTATCGATATGAGCTTCGATCTCGTTGCGCGACTTGGTGCGCAGGTCGCGCATCAGGGCGTAGAGCACGCCCAGCGTATCGAGATAATTGCGCTCCTTCGGGACCGCATGACGGAAGGCTTCTCCGAGCGCCTTGCCCGAATCCTTCACGACCTTCATCGGATTGGCCATGATGAAGCCGCCGAGACCGGCGCCTGCGATAATGACAAATTCGAAGGGCTGGAACAGCGCGCCTACGTCTCCGCCCATAGCCATGAAGCTGCCTATGATGCAGCCGCAGGTCACTACAAATCCGATAATAATGTTCATCGTCGGTCCACACCTGAACGTTGCTTCATACAATGAACTAGGGGAGCTGCCTTGCGTGAGGCTGTTCGATGCTGCCGTTCGGTCGTCCTTTGCCGTGTCAGCTTCGCACAAGCCAATGCCGGCAGGATGGCGGGTAAGGGCATCGATGCCCCGCTAACGAAATGTAGGAGCGCCCTAGCGTTTCCTTTCCCGTTATTCTCCAATGTCCGGAGGGCGTTGAAAATGCAGTCTGGTATCTATGTGGCGCTATCGTCCCAGATGGCGCTCGAGCGGCGTCTGACGACGATCGCCGACAACTTGGCCAATGTGAACACGACGGGTTTCCGCGGTACCGAGGTCAAGTTCGATCAGGTTCTCAGCAACACTGAAAACAAGCTCAACGCCAAGGTCGCCTTCGTTTCGCAAGGCAACGACTATCTCTCCGTGGAAAATGGGGAACTGCAGAATACCGGTAATTTCTTCGATTTTGCCGTTAAGGGCGATGCCTGGTTCGGCTTGAATACGCCGGCCGGCATGGTGCTGTCGCGCGACGGCCGCTTCACCATGTCAGAGAGCGGCGCACTGGTTTCCGTGCGCGGCTTTCCGGTGGTGGATCCCGGCGGTGCGCCGATCCAGCTCGACCCGGCGGGTGGGGCGCCGACAGTGTCGTCAAACGGCACGATTAGCCAGAACGGCAAGACCATGGGTCAGATCGGCCTCTACTCGGCCGATGTCACCAAAGGTTTCCTGCGCTACCAGAATAGCGGCATCCTGCCGACCGATACGCCACAGTCGGTCATCGACCGCTCGAGTGTCGGCATCGCGCAAGGATATCTCGAAAATTCCAACGTCAACGGCATGCGGGAAATGACCAACCTGATCGAGGTCAGCCGCGCTTTCGACAATATCAGCACACTTACCAGCAGCAGCGAAAGCACGCTCACCGACGCGATCAAGACCCTCGGCGGCAGCCAGTAACGGGGACGGATCATGGTCGAGGATCGGTTGCCGGAGGGCGTGATGTCGCCGAAGCTCTCGCATATGGCTGTCCTTGCGGGGCAGTATGCGATGGCGGAAAATGCCGTGGCCCATGGTGGCCACGTGCGCACTATCGCCGCCGGCCACTACACGGTTGCCGGTCTTTCCAGGCAGGTGCGTCTTGGCGATTTCGTTGCACATCGTTCCAAGACGGGTGTCCATCTGGGCGAGGTCGTGCGTGTCGAGCCGGAGCTGACCTATGTCTGTCCGATCGAGCCGGGCGAGCCGATCGGCATTCAGGACACGATCATTCGCAAGGGTGCCTTCCGCATTTCCCCTGACAACAGCTGGTGCGGTCGCACGATCAGCTCGCTCGGCGAGCCGATCGATGGGCTGGGACCGCTGACACACGGGCTTGAAGCGCGGTCGATTTCCAATACGGCGCCGTCCTCGATGACGCGCAAGCGCGTCGAAACCGGTTTCAAGACCGGCGTGCGGGCCATCGATATCTTTTCGCCGCTCTGCCTCGGGCAGCGTCTCGGCATCTTCGCCGGTTCCGGTGTCGGCAAGTCGACGCTGCTGTCGATGGTGGCCAGGGCCGAAGCTTTCGACAAGGTGGTCATCGCGCTTGTTGGCGAACGCGGTCGCGAAGTGCGCGAATTCATCGAGGATACGCTCGGACCCCATATGCAGAAGGCAGTGGCCGTCGTCGCCACCAGCGACGAAAGCCCGATGCTGCGCAAGATGGCGCCTTTGTCGGCGATCACCATCGCCGAGCATTTCCGCGATCAGGGCGACAACGTGCTGTTGATCGTCGATAGCGTCACCCGTTTCGCTCATGCCATTCGCGAGGTTGCGACCGCATCCGGCGAGCCGCCGATCGCCCGCGGCTACCCGGCCTCGGTCTTCACGGAGTTGCCGCGCCTCCTCGAGCGGGCCGGCCCCGGTCCCGAAGGCACCGGCACCATCACCGCCATCATTTCCATCCTCGTCGATGGCGACAATCACAACGATCCAATCGCCGACTCGACCCGCGGTATTCTCGACGGTCATATCGTTCTGCAGCGCAGCCTTGCCGAGGAAGGTCGCTATCCGCCGATCGATCCGCTGGCGTCGGTGTCGCGCCTGGCGCGCAAGGCCTGGACGCCGGATCAGGAAAAGCTAGTCTCCCGGCTGAAAGCTCTCGTGCATCGTTATGAGGAAACCCGCGATCTGCGCCTGATCGGCGGCTATCGCCAGGGCAGCGACGCGGATCTCGATATCGCCGTCCGCCAGGTGCCGATCATCTACGACGTCCTGAAGCAGACGCCGGGAGAAGGACCGTCGGACGACTCGTTCACCGATCTTGCAACCGCCCTGAAAAATGGCTCCGCGGCAGCGGTGCCTGTTCGAGGGAGGTGACGCCGCGTGATGGATCGCTTCAATCAATTAGTGTCGGCAGCCGGCCGACATCCCGGCATTCAGTGCCGTAAGAGGGGGCAGACGTGAGAGAAACCGACGCAGACGAACCGGTCGCTCCGCCGAAGCCGGCGAGAAGGCGAACCGTCACGGACAAGGCGCTGGCCTGCACCGGCCTGGTGCTTGCCGGGGCATCGGCCTTCTTCCCGTGGTATGTTTTCCTGAACCCGGACAAGTTCGGTATCCAGGTGGCTGAAGGCGATCGTACCCGCGATCTGCCGAATTGGCCGGGTCGCCAGGTTGTAAGCGTATCGCCGCTCGCCATGGTCAACAAGAATCCTGCCGAACCGCGGGATTTTATTCCGGATCCATTGACCACCGCGACCGTGAGCAATGCCGGCCGCGAGGACGACAAGGGGCCGGCGGCCGATCAGCAGCCGTTCCCGGGCAAGGTGCCATTTCACCTGCTGCACGTCGTCAACGGCCGGGCCCTGATCGAGGACGATACGGGCATGTATGTCGTGCGCGTCGGCTCGGTTCTGCCCGACAACAGCCGTTTGGCGTCAATCGAACAACGCAACGGAAAGTGGATCATCGTCACCTCCACGGGCGATGTTTACGGCAACAATTGAAACAGCCGGAAGCGCCTGTGTTTCAGGCACTTTCAAGACCTTTACAGGAACGCATTTCCCGCAAGTCCCACGCAAGATTATCCCGCTAGATTCTGAGTGTAAGAACGGAGAGAAGCCCATGCAACCGATTCAGCTCTTTGACCTGGCCTCGCGGCAAGCCGAGTGGCTACAGGCGCGTCAAGAGGTTGTTGCCGGCAACATCGCCAATGCCAATACCCCGAAATATCGCGCCAAGGACGTCACGCCGTTCCAAGCCGTTCTGGAAAACCAGAACGTCACCATGGCGAGAACCAATCCGGCGCATCTTTCGGGCAATGATTTCAGCGCGAGCGGCAACGTCAACGTAGAGGAAGCGCCGCTCAATCAGGAAATTGGTGTCCAGGAGTCGGGTAACACCGTCGGCCTGGAAGACGAGCTCGCCAAATCCGGTGAAATCAAGCGCCAGTACAGCTTGAACACCGCACTCGTAAGCTCCTTTCATCGCATGATGCTGATGGCCGTAAAACAATAGATGAAGTGAAGATGTCATGGACCCGTTATCCGCCGCATTGAAGATCGCAGGCTCCGGCCTGGAAGCTCAATCGACCCGCCTGCGCGTCGTCTCCGAAAATATCGCCAACGCCCGTTCGACGGGCGACACTCCGGGCGCCGACCCCTATCGGCGCAAGACCGTGACCTTCGGTGCCGAAATGGATCGTGCCAACGGTCTCACCACCGTCGGCGTCAAGAAACTCGGCCACGATACGGGCAAGTTCATCCAGGAATATGATCCGGGCAATCCGGCCGCGGATCAGAAGGGCTACGTCAAGATGCCCAACGTGAACGTCCTGGTCGAAATGGCTGACATGCGCGAAGCCAACCGGTCCTACGAAGCCAACCTGCAGACTGTCAGGCAGGCTCGCGACCTCATCTCCTCCACGATTGACCTGCTGAAGAACTCATAATGATCGACTCCATCAAGAATGTCGCCTCTCTCTCTGCAACCCGCGGCCTCGGCAGCATCGCCACCGATCTCACGTCTGCAGCTTCCAGCACGCTGAACGCCTCCCCGGCGGTCGCCATGGGAGCGGAAGCCGGAATGAACTTCGCCTCCGTCATGTCGAATGTCGCGAAGGACTCCATCAGCACACTGAAGGAAGCGGAAAACGCCTCCTTCGCCGGCATGAAGGGCACGATGAGTACGCGCGAAGTCGTCGACAAGGTCATGCAGGCCGACCAGACCTTGCAGACCGCGATCGCGCTGCGCGACAAGGTCGTTTCCGCCTTTCTCGATATCACTAGAATGCAGATCTAGAGCGGGATCTCCCGCCCTAACTACCTGATTCCGCGTAGGTTGCTCGCTGGCCTTATCTCCGGCTTCGACGACCACGCCCAAGCTCGAAGGACGAAAGCATGAGAGCGCTCGCAATTGCCGCAACGGGCATGGACGCCCAGCAGACCAATCTTGAAGTCATCGCGAACAACATCGCGAACATCAACACGACCGGTTACAAGCGTTCGCGCGCAGAGTTCTCCGACCTTCTCTATCAGACCGAGCGCGCCAAGGGCATCTCCAACCGACCCAATCAGGCCGTCGTTCCGGAAGGCGCCAATATCGGTCTCGGCGTGCAGACAACAGCTGTGCGCAACATCCAGATCCAAGGGCAATTGTCACAGACGCAGAACGACCTTGACGTCGCGCTCGTCGGTCGCGGCTGGTTCCAGATCAAGATGCCTGACGGTACGATGGCCTACACGCGCGCCGGATCGTTCAACAAGAGCGATACGGGCCAGATTGTCACGCCAGATGGCAACGTGCTGGCGCCGGGGATTACGATCCCGAGCAACGCCACCAGCATCACCATCAACCAGTCCGGCCAGATCGCCGCCAAAATCGGCACGGCGACGACGCCGACCGTCCTCGGTCAGCTTCAGATCGCCAACTTCGTCAACGAAGCCGGCCTGCAGCCCATGGGCAGCAACCTTTTCACGCAAACACCGGCCTCTGGCAGCCCGGTCATCTCCGATCCGAACCAGGACGGCTTCGCCTACATGAAGCAATATTATCTGGAATCGTCGAATGTCGATCCGGTCAAGGAGATCACCGACCTGATCACCGCGCAGCGCGCCTACGAGATGAATTCCAAGGTCATCACGACGGCCGACGACATGGCGCAGATCGTCAGCAAGAACCTGAAGTAGCGGGAAGGACGGGCTGAACATGAGGTTTCGCCGGATGAAAAGCTTAGCAATGGCCTGGTTCGCCGCCGCGAGCCTTTCGGTAATGTTCGCAGCTGCTGCGCCGGGGGGCGCCGCAGGCGCCGATACCGGTGGCATGGGCACCGCTGTCGTACCGACCGAGACGATCTATCCCGGCGACATCATCAACAAAGGTCAGCTGGAAGAGGTCGAAGTCACCAACCCCAATCTTACGGGCGACTATGCCAAGCGCATCCCGGAGGTCACCGGCAGGGTATCGAAGCGGACGCTTCTGCCCGGCCGCACCATCTCGATCTCTTCGTTACGGCAGCCCTATGCGGTAACGCGCGGCTCCAATGTCCGCCTGGTCATGAGCATGGGCACAATGACGATCACAGCGGCAGGCACGCCGTTGGACGATGGCGCGGTTGGCGACAGCATCCGGGCCCGCAACATGGATTCCGGCATCATCGTCAACGGCACGGTTCTCGAAAACGGCACGATCCGCGTGGTCGCAAAATGAAACGGCTTCGTCAATTTCTCGCGATCCTGTTTGCATTGCCCAGCCTGATCATTGCCGATCCGGCCGCCGCGATGCAATCACGCATCAAGGACATAGCGTCGCTGCAATCCGGCCGCGACAATCAGCTTATCGGGTATGGCTTGATCGTCGGCCTCCAGGGAACGGGCGACAGCTTGCGTGCGTCGCCTTTCACCGAGCAATCCATGCGCGCAATGCTGCAAAACCTCGGCATTTCGACGCAAGGCGGTCAATCCGCAGCCAAAAATGCCGCAGCCGTCATGGTGACGGCGAACCTGCCGCCGTTCGCAAGCCCCGGCAGCCGTCTCGACGTGACGGTAAGCTCGCTCGGCGATGCGACATCGCTGCGCGGCGGCACGCTCATCATGACTTCGCTGAGTGGCGCTGACGGCCAGATCTATGCGGTCGCGCAGGGTTCGGTCATCGTTTCCGGCTTCCAGGCACAGGGCGCTGCTGCATCGGTCACCGAAGGCGTCACCACGGCAGGTCGCGTCCCCGGCGGTGCTATCATCGAGCGCGAACTGCCGTCCCGCTTCAAGGATTCGGTCAATCTGGTCCTGCAGCTGCGCAATCCGGACTTCTCCACATCCATCCGTATTGCCGATACCGTCAACGCATGGGCAACGTCGCGCTTCGGCTCGCCGATCGCCGAGGCGAAGGATTCGCAGGAAGTCTCCATCAGTAAGCCGAAGATGTCTGATCTGACGCGACTGATGGCTGACATCGAGAATCTCAATGTCCAGACGGATACGCCGGCCAAGGTCGTCATCAACGAGCGCACCGGAACCATCGTCATCGGTGCCGACGTTCGCGTCTCCCCGGTCGCGGTGAGCTACGGAACGCTGACCGTACAGGTGAGCGAGAATCCGCAGGTGATCCAGCCCGAGCCTTTCTCGAACGGGCAGACGGCCATCCAGGACCAGACCGACATCACAGCCACGAAGAGCGGCGGTCGTGTCGCAGTGCTCGAAGGACCTGACCTGAAGACGCTCGTTTCCGGCCTCAACAATATCGGCGTCAAGCCGGACGGCATCATCGCCATCCTGCAAGGCATCAAGTCTGCCGGCGCCCTGCAAGCGGAGCTCGTGCTGCAATGATATCGATCGTAAGCTCCAAGAAGATGCTCATCTCCTGCGGTCTGTCGGCTGTCTCTGCAGCGGCCCTCTTGCTGCTGTCGCTCGGAGCGGGCGCGGCGCAACAGGCACCGAAGCCGGTTGTCGATCCGGCCTCGAGCCAGGATGAGATCCGGCAGTTCTGCACCAACATCGCCGATCCGGCCCGCGATCAACGCTACCTGCTACAGAAGCAGGAGCTGGAAAAGCTGCAGGCCGATGTCGACAAGCGCATTGCCACCATGGACACGCGCAAGGCCGAATACGAGGACTGGCTGAAGCGTCGCGACGACTTCCTGAAGGCGGCAGATGTGGGGCTGGTCGATATCTACAAGAACATGAAACCGGATGCCGCCGCGGCCAGCCTTAATGACGTTAGGACGACGACTGCGGCCGCGATCATCATGAAGCTTTCGGCGCGTCAGTCGAGCCTCATCCTTGCGGAGATGGATGCAAAAAAAGCGGCCACGATCACCAACATCATCGCCAGCGCATCCAACCCGAACACATCGAAGTCGAAGGACCCCTCATGAACACGCGTGTTAAGGCCGCCTGTGCAATCGTCGTCTTTCTCGCCGGTTGCCAGTCGCAGGCCATGAAGGAAATCGGCAGAGCGCCTGCCATGAGTCCGATCGGCAGCGGCCTGCAATATGCGCAGACGCCGCAGATGTCACAGTATCCGAAGAGGCCGCACCAGGTCGCGCAGGGCTATTCGCTTTGGAATGATTCACAGGCCGCCCTCTTCAAGGATTCGCGCGCACTCAATGTCGGCGACATCCTGACGGTCACGATCAAGATCGACGATAAGGCGAATTGGGACAACGAGACCAATCGCAATCGCGTGAACAAGAGCGATTTGGGCTGGAACGTCACCGCCAAGATCTTCGGCTGGCAGCCGAGCACGAACGCGGACGCGAAATATGGTTCCGACACCAGCACCGACAGCAAGGGCAAGATGCAGCGTTCCGAGCAGATCAACCTGCTCGTGGCCGCTGTCGTCACCGGTATTCTCGAGAACGGCAACCTGATGATCAGCGGCTCGCAGGAAGTACGCATGAACCAGGAAATCCGTATTCTCAACGTTGCCGGTATCGTCCGCCCGCAGGATGTCACCTCGGATAACACCATCTCCTACGACAAGATCGCCGAAGCGCGCATCTCCTATGGCGGTCGGGGTCGCCTGACGGAAGTACAGCAGCCGCCGAGAGGCCAGCAGGCGGTCGATCTTCTGTCGCCGCTCTGACAGCTGACGGCATCGTATAAGTTAGATGCATTTCCAGGAAAAGTGCGCAGCGGTTTTCCGGCCGGAATGCGAGAGAAAACAAGAAAGTAGAGCGCTTCCGCGATTCTGAGAAAAGCCGAAACGCTCTAGACAACGGACGGACAGGAACATGGCTGCAGCCGCAGACGAATCAGCAAAGGGCAAGGGATCGCCGCTCATCATGACGATCGTCGGGCTGTTGGTGCTGACCGTGCTCGGCGGCGGCGGCGGCTGGGTCGTCGGTACCATGGTTGCGCCGAGGATCAAGGCGGCAGCTGCGGCCGTGCAGGCGAAAGCAGCGCCGGCCGGCGGCAAGCAGGCCGCGGCAGCGGCGGCAGGACAGACGAACGGCATCGTCGCGCTCGACCCGATCACCACCAATCTCGCCTATCCTTCGCAAAGCTGGATACGGCTGGAGCTGGCTCTGGTCTTCAAGGGGCAGCCGGACACCCAGCTGGCCCAGTCGATCCATCAGGACATCCTTGCCTATATCCGCACCGTCTCCCTGCAGCAGATCGAAGGTGCGCGGGGCTTGCAATATCTTCGGGATGACATTCAAGAGCGTGTTGACCTGCGCTCTGAAGGACGAGTATCGAAAGTTATGTTCAGAACTTTCGTGATCGAATGAGTCGGTTTGCACTTGTATTCGCTACATTAGCCCTTGCTGTTTTCTCGCCGGAGCTGGCGATGGCGCAGCAATTGTCGCAGCAGCTCCCCACAGATCTTCTGAACGCTCCGGTCAACGGCTCCGTTGCAGCTTGGATCATTCGCACCTTCGGGCTCCTGACGGTCCTGTCGATCGCACCGGGCATCCTGATCATGGTGACAAGCTTTCCGCGCTTCATCATCGCTTTTTCGATCCTGCGGACCGGCATGGGCCTTGCGACGACGCCGTCGAACATGATCCTGCTGAGCTTGGCCCTTTTCATGACCTTCTACGTCATGTCTCCGACCTTCGATCAGTCCTGGAAAGAGGGCGTGCAGCCGCTGCTCGCCAACCAGATTTCGGAAGCGGACGCCGTGCAGCGCATTGCCGAGCCCTTCCGTACGTTCATGTCGAACAATACGCGCGACAAGGATCTGAAGCTCTTCGTCGATCTGGCGAAGGAGCGGGGCCAGACCACCGTGGTCGATAACAAGATCGACTATCGGGTGCTGATCCCGGCTTTCATGATTTCTGAAATTCGCCGCGGCTTCGAGATCGGCTTCCTGGTTGTCCTGCCGTTTCTCGTCATCGACCTGATCGTGTCGACTATCGTTATGGCGATGGGCATGATGATGCTGCCGCCAACCTCGATCTCGCTGCCCTTCAAGATTCTGTTCTTCGTGCTGATCGACGGTTGGAATTTGCTGGTCGGCAGTCTCGTGCGCTCTTTCCACTGACGTAACAACGACGAAAAAATCATCCAAAGAAAATCGCCGGGAATCTCTTCTCGGCGATTTTCTTGTCTGCTGGATTTTTCAGTCTTATTCGGCGGCGATCGCCGCCGTGCTCGGATCGTCCGCCGTCATAAAGGGTTCGGTGCGGATCGGCAGCGCTGGCACATCCATATGGTCCGGTGCCAGCCCTTGCTTGGCGCGGTCCACCATCATCTCGAAGGCTGTCTCAAGGTGATGCGTGAAACGTTCGGAGTCGAAGAGCGGCTTGATGTAGCGATTGGCAACCAGCGTCTGCTTGAACTGCGCCATGCGCGCCGGCTGGCTGGCAAGCTCCACCGCCATGTCTTCATAGGCCTGCATGTCTTTAGCGACCAGCTCCGGCACGCCGATTGCGTTGAGCAGGCTTTCGCTGACGCGTGAGGCGAAGTTGGTGCCCTTGACAGTCAGAACCGGCAGGCCGCCCCAGAGCTGCTCCGAGGTCGTGGTATGGCCGTTGACCGGGAAGGTGTCGAGGCCGAGATCGGCGAGCTGCTGACGATCGATATGTTCCTGATAATCGATACGCGAGGTGAAGATGACGCGCTTGCGGCTGATGCCGCGGGCTTCCAGTCGCGCCCAGAGATTGGCCTCGGAGTGCGGGCCGTTGCATAGCAGCCAGAGCACGCCGTTCTTGCTGCGCTTCAGAATATTGCACCAGACGTCGATCATCTGCGAGGTGATCTTGCGGTTGCCGTTGAAGGAGGCAAAGACGAAAGCGTCCTCAGGCAACCCATGCTGGGCCCGGGTCGTCGGCCGCGGCTTCGGCCGGTTGAGCGGATCGTTCGGCTGATAGCAATCGGGAAGGCGGCAGAACTTCTCGTGGAAATGTTCCTTCGAACGCTCCGGTAGCACGAACTGGTCGCCGATGATGTAGTCGAGATCGATATTGACCGTCGTGCCGGGGAAGCCGAGCCAGGCAACCTGGATCGGGGCGGGCATGTAGTTGAAAATATGCGCCCGGCTTGCCTTCGTGTGCCCCTTGAGGTCGATGAGTATATCGATGCCGCGTGCGCGAATCTCAGCCGCCGCCGCCTGATCTGAGTGGCCGCGGATATCGACCAGAGTCCCAAGCTTCGCGTAATCGAATTCCTCTTCCTGCTGGGCAAGCGGATTGGAGTGGTCGAACAGAGTAATCTCGAACCGCTCCTTGTCGTGCAGCTCGAGAACGTGCTGCAGGAGCTTCATCGTTGCATGCCCCGGCCAGAAGTCGGAGGAGACGTATCCGATGCGGATCTTCCGGTTCCACGCATGCGGAAGCTTCCGGCGGGTCTCGGCGTGGCCGGCGGGCAGCGGAACGGTATCGTGGATGGCAAGTTTGTTGATGGCTTCGTCACCGCACCAGTGAAGATGGAAGAACGGGTTATCGGGGATCACATGATCGAGCTTGCCCTGCGCCAGAGATGCCAGGACTGGCGCCATGTGCCTGTCGACGGCGGCGAGGTCGGACTCCTCGCGTGCGAAGATCAGATAGAGCGTCCGGAAGATGATGTTGTCCGGGTAGGTCTTGAATAGGGTCGCGACGATGTGCTTGTTGCCCTCTTCGTAGAGATCGTCGGTAAGAAGCGTTGCCGCCATAAACCGATGCTTCATCTCCGGCCCTTCGACGAGCACGCTCTTGAAGCCGGTCAGAAGCTCTTTCTGTTGACGGCCGAGGAGAATACGGCTGAGAGCGAAAGCAAGGTCTGGATCCTTGAATGCCAGCGGCAAGATGAGGCTACCGACAGCGAGCGCCTGATCGTCGTTACCGCATTCGCTATGGAGCAGCAGCGCTTCGCGGAGATAGTCTTCGCGGCGGGGCGGTTGCCTGCCGGCCAGTTCGTAGGCGCTCGCAGCATCCGCCTTGAAGCCGAGTTTGAGCAGCGTCTTGGCCAGCAATGCATAGGTCTTGGAGGACCTGTCGACATTAAGCAGATCGTTCAGCGTTTCGAGCGCGCGCGTATATTGCCCCTTCTGATAGAGACTGGACGCTGCTGAAAAGGCGTTTTTCGTATTCACGAGCGAGAACTCCAAGCGGAATGTTGAACCGGCTCTCGTCAACGGCCGAGTGCCGGCATCATGGATTCGCTTGATCATCGCCTGCGTAGCTTGCCTGAAACCGAAGCAACCGTCGAAAATGCTTTTACGGAATTTTAGCCACGTTCCTGAGAGCCATTTTCCAGGCGCCCGAATTTAAGAAATTGGCAAGTAATGGATGCGACTTTCCTCGCGACATGACGGGTTTGGTCCTCTAGGAAGACGGATCGAGGGGCATGAAGCTGCTCCGTCATCGCCGGTATTCTCAGTCCGGTATGTCCTCCTTTCGTATCCAGTTTCCAGGGGACACACTCAAATGACCAGCATTCTTACCAACAACTCCGCAATGGCCGCCCTCCAGACGCTGCGCGGCATCAGCAACAACCTGCAGCAGACGCAGAGCCACGTTTCGTCCGGCCTGCGCATCTCCAAGGCTTCGGACAACGCTGCTTACTGGTCGATCGCCACCAGCATGAAGTCCGACAACGGCGCTATCGGTGCTGTTTCCGACGCTCTCGGCCTCGGTGCCGCAAAGGTCGACACCGCTTCGACCGCTGTTTCCAGCGCGATCGACATCGTCGGCCAGATCAAGAACAAACTTGCAACCGCCATGGAAGGCTCGGTTGACAAGAAGTCGGTTCAGGAAGAAGTCGGCCAGCTGCAGCAGCAGCTGCAGAGCGTTGCTCAGTCAGCTTCGTTCAACGGCGAAAACTGGGTCATGGCTAAGAACGGCGGTTCGGCTTCGGTCGTTTCCTCCTTCATCCGCGGCACCAACGGCACGGTTTCGGTCAGCACGACTGCCTACAAGTTCGACACCAGCTCGGTTGGTAACGTTCTGTTCGGCACGACTGCAGCCGGCGGTCTCGACACGGCATCCGGTATTCTCGGCAGCAAGTCGAGCATCGGCGGCACCCAGTATTCGGTCTTCAGCCTTGACATCAGCAAGATGACCTCCGGCCAGATCTCCAGCGCCCTGAACATGGTTCAGTCTGCTCTGAACTCCATGACCAGCATGGGTTCGAAGCTCGGCTCGATCTCCAGCCGCATCAGCCTGCAGACGAGCTTCGCTTCCTCGCTCTCCGACTCGATCCAGTCGGGCGTTGGCAAGCTGGTCGATGCCAATATGGAACAGGAATCCAGCAAGCTGTCCGCTCTGCAGACGCAGCAGCAGCTCGCCGTTCAGTCTCTCTCGATCGCCAACTCTTCGAACCAGTCGATCCTGTCGCTGTTCCGCGGCTAATAGGTTCGGCGTTAATCGCCGAGCAATAATCTTAAACAAGACGTTAACCGCGCCTACTAAGGCGCGGTTTTTTTTATTTTTTTCGGGTTTTTAGAGGTTCAAGATTTTTTAACTATATTGCTGTTTCTTAGGACCATCGAAGCGGCGAGTTAACCTTAACAGATTGGGTTAACAGGCATGATGCTGAATGCCGTTACCGGTTTAGGTCCGGAATGTCCCTTATTCTAACCACTGCCAAAAGGGGCAAACATTATGACGAGCATTCTTACCAACAACTCCGCGATGGCAGCTCTCCAGACGCTGCGCGGCATCAGCAGCAACCTGCAGCAGACGCAGAGCCACGTTTCGTCCGGCCTGCGCATCGCCAAGGCTTCGGACAACGCYGCTTACTGGTCGATCGCCACCAGCATGAAGTCCGACAACGGCGCYATCGGTGCYGTTTCCGACGCTCTCGGCCTCGGCGCCGCTAAGGTCGACACGGCTACCACGGCCRCKACCAGCGCGRTCGACATCGTCGGCCAGATCAAGAACAAGCTTGCAACCGCCATGGAACCGTCGGTTGACAAGAAGTCRGTTCAGGAAGAAATCGGYCAGCTGCAGCAGCAGCTGCAGAGCGTTGCCCAGTCGGCTTCGTTCAACGGCGAAAACTGGGTCATGGCTAAGAACGGCGGTTCGGCTTCGGTCGTTTCCTCCTTCATCCGCGGCACCAACGGCACGGTTTCGGTCAGCTCGACCAACTACAAGTTCGACACCAGCTCGGTTGGTAACGTTCTGTTCGGCACGAATGCAGCCGGCGCTCTCGACACGGCTTCCGGTATCCTGGGCAGCAAGAACACCACCGTCAACGCTTCGGTCTTCAGCCTTGACATCAGCAAGATGACCTCCGGCCAGATCTCCAGCGCCCTGAACATGGTTCAGACCGCTCTGAACTCCATGATCAGCATGAACTCGCGCCTCGGCTCGATCTCGGCTCGTATCGACCTGCAGACGAGCTTCGCTCATTCGCTCTCCGACTCGATCCAGTCGGGCGTGGGCAAGCTGGTCGATGCCAACATGGAACAGGAATCCAGCAAGCTGTCCGCTCTGCAGACGCAGCAGCAGCTCGCCGTTCAGTCTCTCTCGATCGCCAACTCTTCGAGCCAGTCGATCCTGTCCCTGTTCCGCGGCTAATAGGTTCCGGCGTCTACCGCCGACCGAAAATCTTAAATACGTCAACCGCGCCTGCACAGGGCGCGGTTTTCGTTTATCGGCCAGCAGCCGCGGGCAGGCTACGTTGCTGCAGTACCTTCCAGACCGGAGATGGCGCCCGGCCCGCCTGGCCATGCAAGACCGTGTCAGGCGAAGGTCCACGCAAAAATCGGCATTCTCTCGCAACCGAAGCGGCAATCGCTCCGGTGGATCCGGTGACAATACAGATGCGGCCGTCGTTGCACGAGTTTGTCCAGCCTCGACGAAGTCTGATTTTGTTAACTATTATGGATGACGTTAACCTTTTATTAACGCTATTCCTGTCAGTTGCAGCTAACGCAACGGTTGGTTAACCTCTCCTAAGAGTCGGTTAACAAGCATGAGGCTGATTGCCGTTCCCGGCCGCAGACCGGAATGTCCCTTCCTATGTCAGCCACAAGGGGCACCCTCAATGACTAGCATTCTCACCAACGACGCAGCGATGTCCGCTCTCCAGACTCTGCGCGGCATCAGCAGCAATCTGCAGAATACGCAGAGCCGCGTTTCCTCCGGTTATCGCGTCGCCAAGGCATCGGACAATGCCGCCTACTGGTCGATCGCGACCACCATGCGTTCCGACAACAGCGCGCTTTCCGCCGTGTCCGACGCACTGGGGCTGGGAGCCGCAAAAGTCGATACGGCCTATACGGCGATGGATAACGCGATAAACGTCGTGCAGCAGATCAAGGACAAGCTCGTTGCTGCGACGGAAAACAGTGTCTCCAAGGGAGATGTGCAGGAGGAAATCGCGCAGCTTCAACAGCAGTTGGAGAGCATTGCTCAGTCGGCATCGTTCTCGGGTCAAAACTGGATGTTCGCGGCCAATGGCGCGTCCGCATCGGTCGTTTCTTCGTTCGTGCGCAACAATGACGGCACGGTTGCGGTCAATAGCACCAGCTATAGTTTCGATACGGGTTCTCACGGCAACGTCATGTTCGGCGCGAAGCCCGGCGGCACGATCGATACCAATTCAGGCATTCTTGGAACCAAGCAGACGATCGGCAGCAAGTCCTATTCGGTCTTCAGCCTCAACATCAACGGCATGACCAGTGGCGATATTGGCAAGGCGATGAACCTCGTGCAGGGCGCGCTCAATGCCATGACCAGCACGTCTTCGCAGCTTGGCTCGCTCTCGACCCGCATCGATCTGCAGACAAGCTTTGTCTCTACGCTGCGCGACACCATTGATTCGGGCGTCGGCAAGCTCGTCGATGCCAATATGGAACAGGAATCGAGCAAGCTGTCTGCCCTGCAGACGCAGCAGCAGCTGGCGATACAGTCATTGCAGATTGCCAATACCAGCGCACAGAGCGTCCTTTCGCTCTTCAAAGCTTGATCGGAGCTTGCGCTAGGATAGCGCGACGGCATTTACCTCTTGTCGTCGCGCGTTGGCTTTTGTTAACCTTATCGACAACTGATTTGCAGTATCTGTTCAAGGGTTGCCTCTCGATTTTCCTCAAAGCGAGGGCGGCGTCTTGTTTTAGCGACGGGCCGCGCTGGGAAATCTCCCGCTGGTGGGCATGAGGCCATTCGTTGCTGCCGGATCGGCCCGGTTTGCCAATCCCAATGGAATTACGGATTTTCTGATGAGCAATGTGACGGCGAATGGGGCCACGTCTGCGGCATTGACCGTGTTACGCGGTGTCAACAAGGATCTCGGTGTCGTACAGCTGCAGGTGTCGTCCGGCTACCGCATTCAGAAGGCGAGCGACGATCCGACCTATTGGTCGATGGCGACGACCATGCGCTCGGATCAGAGCAGCCTGTCGACCATCAACGACGCCCTCGGTCTTGGCTCTTCCAAGGTCGACACGGCATCGACCGCCATGGATACGGTTGTCGGCCTGCTGACCCAGATCCAATCCAAGCTGGTTTCGGCAAAGGAACCGGGCACAGACAAGACCGCCATCAATTCCGATATCCAGCAGCTTAAGAATCAGCTGCAGTCTGTCACGCAGTCGGCCTCCTTCTCCAATGAGAACTGGCTCTACAATACGGACGCGCATCCCACCATGCAGCAGTCGGTCATCAGCAATTTCACCCGTGGCACGGGTGGACAAATCACCCTTGAGACGATCGGCTACGACAGTTCCCAAACCTTGATGATCGATACTGCCGATGCGAGCCGTGGCTTGTTGACGAAGAATGTCGATGCCAGCACATTCAGCACGTCGAGCGGCGGCTCAACGCCCCGCAACTACTATCTTCTGGCCGCCACTGGCGGCACGCCGCCAACTGGTGGCACCGAAATCGCCATTTCGAGCACCACCACCGACGATCAGCTGACAGACATGCTCAACGTCACGAGTTCGCTTTTGAAGTCTGCAACGGCGGCCGGCGCAACGCTCGGTGTGATGAAGTCGAATATCGACGACCAGTCGAATTATATTTCCAAGCTCACCGACAGCATCAAGAGCAGCGTCGGCGACATGGTCGACACGAACATGGAAGAAGCAGCGGCGCGGCAATCAGCCTTACAGACGGCGCAGCAGATGGGAGTGCAAGCGCTGTCGATCGCCAATAGCATGGCGAGCAAGGTGTTGATTATCCTTCAGGGCAAATGATGCCGGGTGGCGCGGCGGGATGGCCAATGCCGTCCCCGCATTCATCCTCGCACAAGTTTGACTGCCTACGGTCCGGCGCAGTGGCATGGTTGCGCCGCAAGCTGCCGGAGAGAGTCGTCATCTCCGCCAGCGTCGCCAGAAGACGGAAACCGGAAGCGTGATGATCGACGTTTTGAGAATGGGAAATGACCGGCCCTTTTGTGGCATCCACCCGCAGCGTCTAGCCGACGCGAAAGGGGAGATGCGCGCATGAGCCTGGCAATATCCCGATATCTCAAGGACTTCGGTGCCGAGCAAGCTCCGCCCGCGGACATGCCGGATATGGCTTTCGCCGAGCCGCTGGACTTTCCGGAAAGTGTGGTGGAGCCGCCGGTCGACGTCGAAGCCGAGCGCCGCGCCGCCTTTGCCGAAGGGCATGAAGCGGCGACGCAGGAGCTGTCTGAAAGACATCGTGCCGAGTGCGAGGCCATGAGCCTCTCGTTCCGAACCGAAATGGATGCGCTGCGGACACGCTATGAAGAACAGGCGGCTGAGAGAATTGCCGTCAACCTGGCAAGTATTGCCACGATGCTCGGCCAAGCCATCAGCGCGGAGGCGGCTGCGGTTCTCGCGCCAGTCATGACCGAGACGATGACGATGAAGGCCGTCACCGATCTTGCCGACCTGGTCAGGACCGCAATTCTCGATGGCGGCGCAGGCCCCATCTCCGTCAGCGGCCCGCGCCATCTCTTCGAAGCGCTGCAGGCCAATCTTGGTGAGAGCGCAACTCTGCTGCGTCACGTCGAAGCCGAAGATGTCGATCTGACGGTAACCATCGGTGAGAGCGTTCTTGTGACCCGCATGTCCGCATGGGCCGCCAGCTTGAAAGAGATTCTGAAATGAGCGATGGCGATCAAAATCACGGAAAGCACGAGATCATCATCGTCAAGCGTCACGGCGGCGGCGATCATGAAGGCGGTCATGGCGGCGCGTGGAAAATTGCCTATGCTGACTTCATGACGGCTATGATGGCTTTCTTCCTCGTCATGTGGCTGGTCAATGCCGCCAATGAGGAGACGAAGGCCTCGGTCGCGTCCTATTTCAACCCTATCAAGCTCGCCGATGAGAAGCCCACGGAGAAGGGGCTCAAGAAGCCCGTCGACAAGGCCGAGGGCGAGAAGAACAAGCAGAAATCGGACAAGGCACAGGACAAGCCGAATGACGGCAAGTCGGCCAAGACGGGCGAGGACCTGACGGCGACGTCGGGCGACCAGACGAACTATTCAGAGGCCGATTTCTTCGAAAATCCCTATTCGGTGCTGGCTGAGATCGCACAGGAAGTCGGCCAGCAGGCCAATGTCAGCGCCAAGGGCGAGGGCGGTGCCGCTCAATCCGGCCCTGCTACGGGCGCCGATGGCGGTCAGGCCTATCGCGATCCCTTCGACCCGGATTTTTGGACGAAGCAGGTTCAGGTTTCCAGCGCCTCGAAGAAGGCGAATGAGGAACAGTCCGCCAAGTCGGATAAGTCCCCGAAGGGAGAGGTCGTGGCCCTGTCCAAGGCGACGGCAGCCGATAGCGGCCAACCCGCCGATCAGCCGCAGATCGCCGAGCAGCAGCCGACGCAGAGCGAGCCGCAGGCCGTCGGCAAACAGCAGGGTAAGCAGCAGTCACAACAGCAGCAGGTTGCCAGCGCCAAAGAGCAAAGCAGCGCCTCCAGCTTCGACGATAACGTCGCCGTTTCTCCAAGCAAGGATACTCCGCCGACGAAGGCGCAGCAGCAGGAAGCCAAGCAGCTGCAGCAGGAGATCGAGGCGCAGATCGGCGGCATCGCCGGTCAACTGGCCGAGGGACTGCAAGTCACGGCAGCCGAAGGCGGCGTGCTGGTGACCATCTCCGACCAGAGCAACGATCCGATGTTCAATATCGGCTCCGCCGTGCCGCGCCGGGAGATGGTGCTAGCCATGGAGAAGATCGGGAAGGTGCTGTCGGAGCGCAAGGGAGCGATCCTTATCCGCGGTCACACCGACGGACGCCCTTACATGGTCAGCGGCCGCAACGACAACTGGCGTCTGTCGCTCGATCGTGCCCAGAGCGCCTATTACATGCTGACGAGCAGTGGCCTCGACGAGAAGCGGATTTCGCAGGTCTCCGGCTTTGCAGATCGGCGACTGAAATTGCCCAACGATCCCTTCAACGACGCGAACCGCCGTATCGAGATACTGATCGTCAATTCGCCGGCTCAGGCCGCGAAGGACCCCGCAAAGCCCGATGGCCAGAACCCCGTCAAACCGGCGCTGGAGAAAGCCAAGCCGGGCCAAGGCAAGCAGGGCTAATCCATGGCGCGCAAACGGCATCGTCATCATCTTGCACTTGCGTTGAGCCTCGGCGTATTGACGCCGTGGGGAGCTCGTGCCGAGGGGCAGGACAACCTGCCGCTCTACAAGATGCTGCGCTCGCTTGAATTCGTTCAGGATTCCGTGGTTGCGGGCGATAGCTCAGCGGGTGAGATGCAACGCTTCCTGCTGGCCACGATCGATGCGCGGCTGCGCAATGCGGATAAGTCCATTTTCGAAGATACCCGCAATTCCGACGCGGCTCTCGCCTATGCGATGAGCGGCGGCAATCCGGAAACGCTCGAATACCTTATGCAGCGTGATATCAACGGCAATTTCGACAATCGCGTTGCCGACGTTCTCAGAAAATATCTGAACGGCAAGGGTCTGCTGGTGGTCAATACCCTTGCGGATATCGCCAAGGAATATCGCGGCAAGCCGATCGGTCCTTACCTCTCGCTGATTGCCGGCAATGTCATGTCCGGCAAGAATGCCATGGCGGCCCTGAAGCTTTACGATTGGGCCCGGTTGCTGGCGCCCGGCACCGTCGTCGAGGAGTCCGCACTGCGCCGCTCGCTTGCTTTGTGCGCCGATGCCGGGATGGTGCCGCAGGGGATCGAATATGCGAGGCGCTATACGAGGCGCTTCCTGCATTCTCCCTATGCCAGCCAGTTTGCCGACCTCTTCGTGCAGTTGGTCGTGGATCACGATTCCGACGTCAAGCAGCAGGATATCATCGACATCCTTGCCTCGATGGATCCACCCAGGCAGCGGGAGATCTATCTGCGCATGGCTCGTCGCGCAGCGATTGCCGGCAAGGCCGATCTGGCCGCGCTCGCGGCGGGCCGCGCTCAGGCCATATCAAGTGACGGTAGTGATGCCTTCGGCGCGCTGGCGGGTTTTTACGGCGGCGTAGCCGGCGTTTCGACGTCGGATGTGGAGGCGGCGATCAGCAACCTCAATCAAATGCCCGCCGGCGAGCTGAATGCACGGGATCGCGCACTGCGCGACGCAGCGACGGCCGTGGCGGAGGAGATTCTGCGGGCGCCCGATCCTGCAAGCCTCGGGCAAGGCAACGTTCCTAATCTGCCCAATCAACAGAATACTGAACACGATGCTGCTGTGACGATTAAAACGGGAGGCCAGTCCCCCGGCATAGCGGGTGTTGAGCAGGGAGGCGCGGTAAAGGCAGCTCCCGTCTCGAAGGGAGGGGGGCAGGAGGCCGACTCTTCGTTCAACGCATTCGTCACGACGAGCCGCTCGAAGCTGGATGCTATCGACGGCATGTTGAAGCAGGGAAGTCATTGATCATGAACGACATCGGTGTCTCCGGCGCCTCGTCCGGCGCAGATATTCTTGTTGCCGCAAAGGGCTCCCGCTCCGGGAAGCAGGATGATGGCAAGGGTTTTCTCGATGCATTGGCCAATTCGCTCGGCAACGGGCGCAATTCGTCTGGCGCGGATGCCGGAACAGGTACGTCGAAAACAGCCAATGACAATTCCGACGGCGATGTGGGCGCAGCAAAGGCGGCGCTTGCTATCGATGACAGGGTTAATGTCGGAGTCGGGATGATCGATACGTCCGCCGCGAATATCGCAAATCTGGCCGGCCTGGTGAAAGGGGCGAAGTCCCTTCAGGATGCCGGTCCTCTCTCGCTCTCGAAGTCGCTGGCCGAGCTTCAGAAGGCCGCACAGGCGATGCCTGGAACCGATCCTTCCGCCGCAGAGGCGGGCCGTGCTGCCGGTGCCAACGATCCGACGGCGGCGATGCCCGATACTGGCAAAGTACCGACGCAGGCGGATGCAGCGGCGCAGCTTGCCGAGATCGCGCAACAACTGGCGGAAGCCGTCGCCGGCGGTCAGGCCGTTCCCGCGGATGGCAATGGCAAGGCACCATCCACAAAGTCTGACAAGGACACATCTTCGGCCGACGATGGTAAGTCTACGGCGACGCAAGGCGCGCCTGTTGCGAATTCGATTACCGACGCTCTCTCGCTGCTGAATGTCGCGCAAACCGTTGTTGCTGGGCAGGAGGCTGCCGCGAACAACGGACAGGTTCGCGGCGATGCGAAGGTCCAGGGAGTAACACTTTCCGCCGCGGGGTTGAAGGATGCCGCGGCTAATGCAGAGCAAGCCATGCCGACAGACGGTGCGACGACCGACACGGCGCAGACCTTCCGGTTGGCGCGCGCAGATGGGAAAACCAGCGCGCTTGACATGTCGATCGCCAAGCGCGGCGAGGAGGCGGCCGACGTCAAGATATCCGCTGCTGCCGGCGGCGATGCACAAACCGTCACCGTTCTCGATTCACGTCGTTATCTGGGGCTTGCTGCCAACTCGGCATTGGTCACCGGATCGCTGGCTGGAAATCGCGAATGGTCGGCCGCAATGCAGCCGGGTTCGGCACTCTCCAACGCCGCAAATCTCGGCAGCACAGGCAAGGTCGTCAACACGCTGAAGATCCAGTTGCGCCCCGACAATCTTGGCGATGTTACTGCTACGATGCGGCTTTCCGGCGATCAACTGACCGTCGATCTGAAGGTGCAGACGGGCGAGGCCTACAGACAGCTGCACGCGGATCAGAGCCGCATGGTCGATGCTCTGCGAGCGCAGGGCTATCAGGTCGACAGCATTACCGTCTCCATGGCCTCCAATTCGGATCAGCAGTCGGATAGCGGCCGGCAGTCCGGATCGAGTCAACAGCAGCAGCAATCCTTGCTGAACCAGGGGCAGGGCGGTGACGCGCGTCCGCGAGGCCAGAACTATTCGGGGCAGCAAGCAGATGGAAACAAGGGCAATCGCGGTTCGAGTGAGCGCGGCGTGGACGGCGGCGCTGCTGGTGGCGTTCAGCGTTCTCGCTCTGGTGCGGTTTACCTCTGATGCACAAGCATCGGCTAACCCGACACCGCCAAATAATGGCGCCGCCGGCCTCTGCGAACGCGAGATCCAATCGGCAGCCGCGAAATACGGAATACCGGAAGGAATACTCTATTCGGTCGGTTTGACGGAGACAGGACGCAAAGGCTCACTCTACCCCTATGCGCTCAATGTCGAAGGACGGCCCATCTTTCCGCCCTCCGAGAATGCCGCCCTACAGGTTTTTGCCGCAGCAAGGCAGAGCGGCGCCAAGCTTATCGACGTCGGCTGCATGCAGATAAATCAGTATTTCCACGGTGAGAATTTTACCTCCGTGGAGGCAATGTTCGACCCGCGCAGCAATGTCGAATATGCCGCGAAGTTTCTCCGCAATCTTCACGACAGGCATGAAACGTGGACGATGGCGGTAGCAAGATACCATGCCGGTCCGAACAACGACCCCGCCCAGAAGGTCTATGTTTGCCGCGTGATCGCCAATTTGGTCGCGACGGGTTACGGCAAATGGACGGCCAACGCGGCAACATTCTGCCGCAATTAGACAACCTATAGATTGTATTCGCCTTCTGGTTAGCTGGCGCTAACTTTTGCGCTGCGATTGACTGCCACCAGATTGCCCAAAATATGCCTATTAACGATAAGCTAACAAACAAGTTTTTTATTGGTGTGATTTGATAACTACCTACTATATGTAGTGCAAATCGCACCCCTATGGTTAATCAATTATTAATTTCTGCCACTCATTTCCGACAGTTGTTCGTGATTCGCCCGATTCGTACCCATAGGTCATCGAAACACCACACTGATTCGGAGGCGGACGAATGATCGTAGTGGTTGATGAGCGAGAGCTCGTTAAGGACGGATATACATCACTCTTTGGGCGCGAGGGCATCCCGTCCACGGGATTTGACCCACGCGAATTTGGCGAATGGGTTACCACGGCGGCCGAGGGCGATATTGCCGCTGTCGAAGCGTTTTTGATCGGGCAGGGACAGCACGTTCACGAGCTGCCGAGAGCGATTCGCGACCGGACGGCGGCGCCAGTCATCGCAGTCAGCGATCAACCCTCGCTCGAATCGACGCTTGCACTCTTCGATTGCGGCGTGGACGACGTCGTGCGCAAACCGGTACATCCCCGCGAGATCCTGGCAAGGGCCGCAGCGATCCGCCGGAGGCTGAAGGCCATTAGCAACTATACCGATATCGGACCGATTCGCGTTTTTGCGGATGGTCGCGATCCGGAGATCAATGGCGAGGTTTTTGCACTGCCGCGGCGTGAGCGTCGCATCCTGGAATATTTGATTGCGAACCGCGGTCGCCGGGTAACGAAGACGCAGATCTTCAATGCCATCTACGGCATCTTCGACGAGGAAGTTGAAGAGAACGTGGTCGAAAGCCACATTTCGAAGCTTCGCAAGAAGCTTCGCAAGAAGCTGGATTTCGATCCCGTCGATTCCAAGCGTTTCCTCGGCTATTGCATCGATTGGGAGTGAAGCTTCCCGCCAGCCTCTAGCTTTCCGAATTTAACTATGTGCCCGGGAATCCACCGATTCCCGGGCTTCTTTTTTTGCGAGGCAGCTGGTGCCGCCCAAGTTAAATGGTGCGTTATGCCTTACATTTTGTGCTTGGTGAGCGTCGCTTGCCGGTTTGTCGGGATACTTGGCGGAGCGATTTCACAATGATCGGTTTTCTGTCCTCACAGACAGCTTCACGCAAGGCCCGCCACCTACTCTCAGTCGCATGAAGGATAACGAGGATTCCAGATGAGGAATTTCGGCAACGTAAGGATCGTGACTGCGGAAGGGGATGTGCAGACCAATCGTCTGGGCGTCGTCTCCGGTATGGTCACCCGTGCGATGCCGGCTCGTCTCGGTGGTCCCGTATGCGAAAACGCTTCCAGGCGGTCATTTCGAATCCACTGGGTGGTGCCAACGTCGGTCTATTCAATTCCGTCGGTCTCACCTCGATGGGCTAACCTGACGCATCCGGCGTGCCATCGGCCGATCTGCGGCGCAAAAACGAATAGGGTATCGAGTCAGTCATGACGCTCACATCAGCTCTCAACAACGCGCAGGCAATATTCAACAATACCGGCACGCAGAGCAGCGTCGTGTCGAACAATATCTCAAACGCGAATAATGCCGATTACTCGCGTCGACAGGCCATACTCACGACCAACGGGACTGGCGCGCAGGTCGTCAAGATCGCTCGCAGCCAGGAGCCGGCGCTGCAAACGGCCTTTCTTACCAACTCCTCGTCCGATGCGGCGCAGCAGTTGCTTTTGGCCGCTTACGGCAACCTTAAGTCGGCCACGCTTGGCGGCAACAACAACGAAATCGCGCCAGCCACCTATCTGGCGGCATTCCAGACCGCGATGCAGAACTTCTCCGGTTCACCGTCCAACACGACGGCGGCAAAGTCGGCAATCAATGCGGCTCAGAGCCTGGTAACCTCGCTCAACAATGCCACGACGGCCGTACAAAATGCGCGTACGGATGCGGACAAGAAGATCAGCTCCGACGTCGACACGCTGAACAGCCTGCTGAAGCAGTTCCAGACGGCGAATGACGCGGTGAAATCTGCAACAGCGACGGCCGGCCCGACTTCGAGTGCGGCTGCCGATGCGCTCGACCAGCGTGATTCGCTTCTGAAGCAGATTTCGCAGATCGTCGGTGTGACCGCGGTAACGCGCGGCAACGGCAACGATATGGCGCTATACACTTCGAGCGGCACGACCCTGTTCGAAACCATCCCGCGTACGGTGACTTTCACACCGACGAATACCTATACGGCGGGGACGCAGGGCAACAATGTCTACATCGATGGGGTGGCGCTGACCCCAGGACAGGGCGCGAGCACGACCGCGCAGGGCAGCCTTCAGGCCTCGCTTCAAGTTCGCGACACCGTTGCGCCCACCTATCAGAGGCAGCTTGACGAAATCGCACGCGGCCTGGTCTCGACATTTGCGGAAACGACGTCCAGCGGCACAACAAAGGCCGCCGGCCTGTTCACCTACACCGGTGCACCGGCCACCTGGACCGCTGGCACCGGACTGGACACCGGGGCAGTTGTTACTGGCCTTGCCGGTACTCTCAAGCTCAATGCGGCTGCGGTCTCCAATCCGAGCCTGCTGCGCGACGGCGGTATCAACGGCAGCGCCTATATCACGAACCCGAGCTATGATCCGGCTAACCCGTCAAAGCCCCTGGATGCCGGCTATTCGGGGAAGCTCGATGGGTTGATCACCGCGATGAACACGAAAATCAGCTTTGACGGCGGTGCCGGGTCCGATACCAGCGCCACCCTCATGAGCTACTCGGCGAGCTCCATAGGTTGGCTCGAAGGCCAGCGCAGCTCGGCAACCTCGGCGGCGGAAAATACCTCGGCGGCCCTGTCGCGCTCCTCGGGCGCCTATTCGAATGCAACGGGTGTCAACCTCGACGAAGAGCTGACGCTGATGATGGATATCGAACAGTCCTACAAGGCTGGAACCAAGATATTGAACGCCGTCAATGCGATGCTTCAATCGGTACTGGATATTGCGAGCTAAGCCATGAAACTTTCTTTCATTTCGAGCCAAGCCATTCAGAACGCCATGCGCCAGACGATCCGTCAGGCGCAGAACGAGATGACGAGCGCTTCGACCGAAGCGACCACGGGCGTCTATGCCGATATCGGCGTCTCCCTCGGCGGCAATACATCGCTCAACGTCAACCTGACGAGAGAAGTTTCGCGCATCGATTCCATTCTGGGCAGCAACTCGATTGCAAACCAGCGAATGACGACGTCGCAGACGGCGCTGACCGGCATGAGCTCGAACGCGCAGAAACTCATGGATCAGTTGGTGGCGCTGCGCGGCAACACCGATGGCACCAGCATTGCGCTGACCCAGCAGCTCTCGACATCGACACTGTCGAGCGTCATCGCTTCCGCCAACGTCATGGTCAACGGCGAATATCTCTTTGCCGGCACCAACACCGATGTTCAGCCTATGACCGACAAGTCGGCAACGACAAACGCGGCGATCCAAACCGCGTTGGGGACCTATGCCACCAGCAAGGGCACAACGGTCGATAAGCTCACCGGCGCTCAGATGAAGGATTTTATCACGACGACAGTTGAGCCGATGTTCACGTCCGACGCCGGCTGGTCGCAGTGGTCGAGCGCTTCGGATCAGAACATGACGAGCCGGATCAGCAATACCGACGTGGTTGAAACCTCGACCAATTCGAACTCTGCCGGTATGCGCTATCTGGCGCTCGCCACCAGTGTTACCAATGCGCTGATGAAAACGACGCCCGCCCTCAGCCAGGATGCGCTGAGCGCGGTCACCGATCAGGCCATCAGCTACTCGCGCCAGGCGATCGACGGGTTGAACAATCAGGCTAGCCAGCTCGGGCTGTCGCAATCGCGCCTGTCGGACGCGAACACGACGTTGAACGCACAGAAGACCATTCTGAATACAAATATAGGCGATCTGACAGGGGTGGATCCCTACGAGGCCTCGACGAAGGTCAACAGTCTTCAGACCGAGCTCCAAACGGCTTATACTATTGTCTCCAAGATCCAGCAGCTAAGCCTTGTAAATTACCTTTGATGATCAAAGGGAAGGAATGACCAGGAAGGATGCATGAATGTATCAGTTCTCATATGCGGAAGTCATGCAGGATGCAGTGGCCGACGCCAAGGAGCGAGAACGACAAGTTCTGGACCGGTCGATAGCTCTCCTTTCTGCGGCCCGTGATGCGGAAAAATACGGCCGGGAAGCGATCGAAGCTCTCTATTATACGCAGCGCGTATGGGTGAGCTTCGTCGAGGACCTAAAAAGTCCGGAGAACCAGCTTAACGTCGAACTACGGGCCAATATTATTTCGATCGCTATCTGGATTTTGAAGGAATGCGAACGAATCCGGCGGCGCCAGTCGGTTAATTATCAAGGCATCATCGATGTCACCACCATCATCAGGGATGGACTTAAATGAAAAGTACGCTTCGCATATCGCTTAAAGCCGGGGAAAAGATCTTTATCAACGGGGCTGTTCTGCGCGTCGATCGCAAGGTCGCCCTGGAATTCCTGAATGATGTGACATTCCTGCTTGAAAACCACGTGCTTCAACCGGAAGACGCCACGACCCCGATGCGTCAGCTCTATTTCATCGCGCAGATGATCCTCATCAATCCCGAGGGCAAAGAGCAGTCGACGGCAATGTTCCGCAAATCGATCGTCATGCTGCTGTCGTGCTTCCATAATGAGGAAGTGCTGGCCGAGCTGAAGCGCATCGACGGCCTCGTCGCAACGGGTCGTGCCTTCGATGCTCTGAAGGCTATCCGTACGCTCTATCCGATCGAAGACGGTATTCTGAACAATCAGGAAATGCCGGCGGCGACCATCGAGCACATCCGCCGCGAGATCGCTCCATGGCAGCGGTAGACCCCCTTGCCGGCGCGACCGGAAGCTCGTCTTCGGGCAATTCCTCGAAGACTGCCGCCGGCGCGGCCGTAAGCGCTAACCTGAACTACAACAATTTCCTGCAGCTCCTCGTCGCTCAGATGAAGAACCAGGATCCGACCAGCCCGATGGACGCCACCCAGCAGATCTCTCAGCTGGCGAGCTTCTCGCAGGTCGAACAGCAGATCCAGACGAATTCGCATCTGGAAACGGTATTGCAGAACCAGTGGATCTCGCAGGCCTCCGATTATATCGGCAAGCAGATCATGAGCGCCGACGGCAAGACGACGGGCACCATCAAGGAAGTTACCGTCTATACAGATGGTATCATCGCCCAGACCAATGCCGGCGACAAGATTCTGATCCAGGCCGGCGTGACCATCGCTCCGGCAGGAACCACCATTGATACCCCGGCCGCGTCGAGTGATAATAGCTCGAGCGATTCGTCGAATTCGAACGGGGATTCGACCAGCAGCTAATGAGTAGCTGCTGAACAGGGGATGACGTTGCATGAATGAAGCCGATGCGTTGGATATTTTCCAGGCGGCCATATGGACGGTGCTTGTAGCTTCCGGTCCGGCCGTGCTCGCAGCGATGGTTGTGGGCCTGGTGATTGCCTTGGTTCAGGCCTTGACCCAGGTGCAGGAGGCAACACTCACCTTCGTGCCGAAGATTGTTGCCGTCATGGTGACGATCGGTGTCACGGCTCCCTTCGTCGGCTCGCAGATCTCGATCTTCACCAATCTCGTCTTTTCCCGCATTCAGTCGGGCTTCTGAGGCATTTCGCCCAAAGGGCGGATGGGAAAGGTCGCGGTGCGCTTTGGACGTCGCGACCAGCAGCTGAATCATGTTTCGGATCATGCGCTTCGTCGATCAAAGCCATTCTCGCGCAAGCTTCGCCTTTTAAAGATCGGTTCGAATAGGGCAGGCGGCTCAGCCGTTTGCCTCCTCTCATGAAGAGACGGAAAATCGGTCGATGGCACAACCACCCGCACTAGCGCTCCCAAAAGCTAATCCCAGCATTCGTGATATCGGGTTTGCCCTCGGTATTATGGTCATCCTTTGCGTGCTGTTTCTGCCGATCCCGGCATTTCTGATTGACCTTGGACTCGCTTTTTCGATCGCGCTTTCGGTGCTCATCCTCATGGTGGCATTGTGGATCAAGAAACCGCTTGAATTCTCATCCTTCCCAACGATCCTGCTGATCGCCACGATGACGCGCCTTGCGCTGAACATCGCGACCACGCGCGTCATCCTTTCGCATGGCTATGAAGGGCACGACGCCGCCGGTGGCGTTATCGCCGGCTTTGCGAGCCTGGTCATGTCGGGCGATTTCGTCATCGGTCTTATCGTCTTCCTGATCCTTATTACCATCAACTTCATCGTCATCACGAAGGGTGCGACGCGTATCGCCGAAGTCGGCGCCCGCTTCACCCTGGATGCTATCCCCGGCAAGCAGATGGCGATCGATGCCGACCTTTCGGCCGGTCTGATCGACGAAAAGGAAGCGCAGCGGCGGCGGCGTGAGTTGGAAGAGGAGAGCTCTTTCTTCGGTGCGATGGACGGTGCCTCGAAATTCGTGCGCGGCGATGCCGTTGCCGGCCTTCTGATCACCTGTATCAATATCTTCGGCGGCATCATCATTGGCTATTTCCGTCACGGCATGCCGATCGGTCAGGCTGCGGATGTCTTCGTCAAGCTCTCCGTCGGCGACGGTCTTGTGTCGCAGATGCCGGCACTCGTCGTGTCGCTTGCCGCGGGTCTTCTCGTTTCCCGAGGCGGCACGGCTGGCTCCACCGACCAGGCGGTCATCAATCAGCTGAGCGGCTATCCACGCGCACTCGCCGTCTCGGCCGTCCTTATGGGCATTCTCGCTGTAATGCCCGGCATGCCTTTCCTGCCTTTCGTGTTCCTCGGTGGATTGCTGGCCGCCGGTGCCTGGTTTATTCCGCGCCAGATCGAAGCCGAAAACAAGCTGCGCCGCGACGCCGAAGAGCAGAAGGTGATGCAGTCGAAGGAGATGGAAAAGGATTCGGTCAAGTCGGTTCTGAAGACCGCCGAGATCGAACTGGCTCTTGGCAAGATCGTTTCCACGCGCCTGCTCGGGGCCCATCAAGAGCTGGCCTTCCGCGTCGGCAAGATGCGCAAGAAGTTCGCCACCCAGTACGGTTTCGTCGTACCGGAGATCAAAGTGATCGACGATATGGCCATTGCCGACAAGTCCTACCAGATCCGGATCCATGGAACCACGGTCGCGTCCAACATGCTGCGTGTCGGCGAAGTGCTCGTGGTCACCGGCTCCGGCCGCAAGCCGACCGTTCCGGGCGACGAGATTCGCGAACCCGCTTTCGGTATGCCCGCCGTCTCCGTTCTCGAGGCTTTCGCCGAGGATCTGAAGCGCGAAGGTTTCCAGCCCATCGACAACGTCTCCGTCGTGCTCACCCATATGAGCGAGGTCATCCGCAACAACCTGCCGGCGCTTCTCTCTTACAAGGACGTGAAGATCCTGATCGAGCGTCTCGATCCGGAGTACAAGAAGCTGGCCGACGAAATCTGCTCGTCGCACATGTCCTATTCGGGCCTGCAGGCGGTGCTGAAACTGTTGCTCGCCGAGCGCGTCTCGATCCGCAATCTGCACCTTATCCTGGAAGCGGTTGCAGAACTCGCGCCGCATGTTAGAAAGACCGAGCAGATCGTTGAGCATGTCCGCATACGCATGGCACAGCAGCTCTGCGGCGACCTGGCCGACAACGGCGTGCTGCGCGTCCTGCGCCTCGGCAGTAAGTGGGATCTGATCTTCCATCAGGCGCTGAAGCGCGACCAGAAGGGCGAAATCGTCGAATTCGATATCGATCCGCGCAGCCTGGAAGAATTCAGCGAGCAGGCGGGCAAAGTTATCCGTGAATACATGGATCGCGGCATGCCCTTCGTTCTTGTCACGTCGCCGGAAACGCGCTCCTATGTGCGCATGATCATCGAACGCCTGTTCGCGACGCTTCCGGTTCTGTCGCATGTCGAGTTGGCCAAGGGGATCGAGATCAAGATTCTAGGTTCGATTTCATGATAACTGACCCCCAGGGGACCATTCTGGCGCTTTTCGTCGCCTTCTGCCGCATCGGCAGTTGCATAATGGTGCTCCCGGGATTTTCGTCAGGCCGCGTACCGGTGCAGATCAGGCTTCTGCTCGCTGCGGCCTTGTCGATGGCCGTCCTGCCCCTGTTGTGGAACACGATCTATCCGGCGGTGGCAAAAGACGGCGCCAGCTATATCGGACTGATTTTCACGGAAATGGTCATCGGCCTGATGTACGGCATGATGGCTCGCATCTACACGCTCGGCTTGCAGTTTGCCGGCACGGTCATATCGATGCTGATCGGCTTTAACGCACCGGCCGGCGCCGATCTTGTCGAAGATTCGAGCGAGACCTCATTGACCAGCTTCATCAGCTTTTGCGGGTTAATGGTCCTCTTCATCCTGGATTTCCATCACTATGTTCTCCAGGCGCTGGTCGATTCCTATTCCGTCATCCCCTTCGGTGGTCACATCGATCCGCGATCCGCACTGATATCGATCACGGATACGCTATCGACGACTTTTTTCATCATGCTCAGGCTGTCGAGCCCGTTTTTACTTTACGGCATGATGTTCCAGATTTCGATCGGCTTCATCAACAAGCTGGCGCCGCAGATCCCGATCTACTTCATCTCCACGCCCTATCTTTTGATGGGTGGCTTGTTCATGCTTTATTTGAGCATCGCGGCGGTGATTAATCAGTTCTCCAACGCGTTTCTTAGCGTCTATAACGGGCATTAGCCGATGAGGAACAGGGCCAAGAAATATACATTCGAGGCGGTCCTAGACACCCGCTTGGTGGGCAGGTAGACGATGGCGGAGAAAAGCCGTTCCGAGAAACTGAAGCGCCTTGTCGCGGTGCAGCGCCATCTGGAGCGCATCGCTGAAAATGAGCTCGCCGATACCACCCGTCACCGTCTCGAAGTTACCGAATCGATGGAGAGGGTCATGGATGCCATTAGCTCTTCCGACCCCGTACATATGGCATTTTCGATCCATTATGCCGAACGCTACGGCCGCCTGGCTATCAAGGACCAACAGCTCGAAAGCATCCAGACCTTGATTCAGATGAAGGTTCAGCAGGAGCGCACCAAGGGTGACCGGCTGGAAGAGCATATGAAAGATGCCCGGGCGCTTGAAACTCGTGAAGCGGACGATAATGCGGTCTACGATATCATCGACCAGCGCTTCGCCAGCGCAACGCCAGCCTCCAGCAAGCTTCAAAATTCATAATCGCCGCGATCATGGAGCATGGCATGCATCACAAGGTTGCCAGCCTGCTCCGACCGTTTGATTCGACATGTCCTCATCCGTTGCATTTGGTTTTGAGGAGCGTGCGATAGCAGAAGGAGACGTGACGTGGCTATTTCGCCTCCGAGTGATTTGGTTCTGGATGTTGTCAGGGCCGCGAATCCGGACGATGTCCAGATTGCCCAAGCAAAGCTCGCCGCCAATAAGGCCGCCTTTGCCGCCACCAGCCTCGCGGAAAACGGCAATGGCTTCGGCGCCGCCGTCGATGCGCTGAATACCGCCTCGTCGCAGGCCGGCCTCGGCAATGCCAACACGCATGCCGGCCCCTCGAAGGTGCCGCAGGTCTACCGCAAGTTCGAAGCCATGGTGCTGCAGAACTTCGTCAAGAACATGCTGCCGAGCAGCGAGACGCTCTATGGCAAGGGCTCGGCCGGCGAGATCTGGAAGGGAATGATGGCCGAGCAGCTCGGCAACACGCTCGCCAAGGATGGCGGCGTCGGCATCGCCGAGAAAATGTACAAGGAACAGGTCGACAAGATGCGTAACAGCGGCGTTGTCAACGCTACGACCGACGAGAACGACAAGAAGATGGCGCTCAGCGCCATCACGGATTTTCAGCGCAAGACGCTTGCTGCCCATGACGCCAATGACGGCGACACGAGCATTACCAATCATAATACGCTGACGTCCCAGAGAGCATAAGCGAGGTAACAACATGGAAGTGATGTCACAGGACTATCGGATCAAATCTGTCCTTGGCCGTCTGGAGATGATTATCGACAACGAGAACAACCGGATCGGTACCGACCCGGAATTCGATTTGAAGGTGTCGAACGCTCACAAGAGCCGCTGCCTCTACGAACTGTCGATGCTGTTTCGCGATACCGACCCCGCCGATCTCGCGGTTGCGCATGTCGAGCAGCTGCATGGGTTGAAGAAGAAGCTGGTGGTAAACGCTCGTCGCGTTGAAGCTCATCTCGAGGCCGTGCGCGCCGTTGCCGACATTTTGAAGAATGCCGCGCAGAATGCCGATACCGATGGCACTTACTCGCAGGAGCAATTCCGCGTCCGTGAGGCCGGATGATCAAGCTCGTGCTCACCGGCCTTTGGGTCTGCGCTGTAACATTGGCTTCGGTCTATTTTTCAGTGCAGACGGCGACGGCGCCCGTGATCAGCCCTGATGACGCCAAGAAGGCGCAGCAGGAACTGGTCAAGGGCGAATCGATCAATGTTCCCGTCATCGCCAACGGCCAGGTGACCGGCTACTTCCTGACCCGCATCTCCTTCATGATGGAGAAGGGCAAGGCGACCGCGCTGCAAATCCCCTTGCCGGAGCTGACGACCGACGAGCTATTCTCTCTGCTGGTCGGCAACAATGCGATTGATATCTCCCATACGCAGAATTTTGACATTGCGGCTTTCCGCAGCGATTTGAAGAAGCGGATGAACGAACGGCTCGGTGGTGATTATGTCGCCGAAGTCCTGATCGAACAACTCGACTACCTCTCCAAGGAAGAAACCCACGGCGGGGAAAGCATCGGCAAGAAAACGGTCAAGCCGGTAAAAATCGTACCGGAAGCGGCAGCGGCCAAGGTTCCGATCGAATAGATGTCGTTCCGGCGGGTATCCTATATCGGGGAAATAGATGGCTGGATACCCTTCGGAATAGCCGATGCCGGCAGGCTGCTGCGGCTCGGCGTTTCGGCGCAGAGATGGGCTGCCGAAGCATCGTGTCCGGCGGGAACAGGTTGCCGTCGCGCCATTGCCCAGCCTATGCTTAATGAAATCCTGACGAATTCGAGAAATTGCAGCTTTTTGTCCTAACGGAAGCTTGGGATTGCTCTGCTATAAGCGACCTTTAGCAATGCACCTGTGGTTGCCGTGCCAATGGCCGGGGAAACGACAGGACCTTGCGTTACCGGCGCCGGTCATGTCGATGGCGCCGGCAGGAGGTTGTTGGATTGAAACAGGTTGCTGATTTTGCCGCGGTTGCGTCTCGCCGTATGATCTTTGATCTGCCGGTTTGTGATCTCGATTGGGAAGATGCGCTGACTTTCGTCAATGAACTCGCATCCTTGCCCGTCGGACAAACGTCGATTTCCTTCGTCAACGCCCACAACATGCTGGTGATGCTGCGCGACGGCAGCTACCGCGAGGTTCTGGAGCGCAATCTGGTCCTGCCCGATGGCGTCGGTCTCGATATTGCGTCGCGCGTCGCGCATGGCGAACCCTTTCCCGCCAATCTGAACGGCACGGATTTCGTCCCGGCGCTTTTGACCTTCATGGAACGGCCAAAACGCATCGGCTTGCTCGGCGGTCGCCGTTCCGTCGTGGAGAACGCAGCCGAAAGACTGCGGCAGCACGCTCCATGGCACGAATTCACCGTCATTTCAGATGGTTTCTTCGATGCACAGAAAAGCAATGCGGTCACGGCGGAAATCAGCCGGCAGAAGATCGATATTCTGATCGTCGGCATGGGTACTCCGCTGCAGGAGAAGTGGGTGGACGAACACGTCGGGCCGCAGCATGCACGGTTGGTCTTGACCGTAGGTGCACTCTTCGATTTCGTTTCCGGCACGGTGCCGCGCGCTCCGGCATTGGTGAGGGCGCTGCGTAGCGAGTGGCTGTTCCGCCTGGCGCTTGAGCCGAACAGGCTCTGGCGGCGTTATATGCTGGGCGTGCCGCTCTTCCTCTATCAGGTCGCAAGGCATCAGTTCGGCCGCAAGGGCCGCATCGACCGCATGGAGGTGCAGCAGACCCGGCCGCGCCTCATGCCTCCTGACAAATTGGCGAGCTGACGCTACTGGCGCGGCGTTAACTCTTTCTTTCCTATGAAAGTTTAGAGTGGGTTAACATTTGCATTGGTCGTAAGGCCAAGCGCACGAGATGACCCGCTATGTTTGAGAGTAAAGCCAGGACTGGATCCCACGCCAACGATGCCGAAACCTTCGAGCGTTTGCGAAGGTCGGGAGGGCACGCATTGTCGGACCGCGGCGGAGACTTTCAAGCCTATGCCGATTTGCGGGCCGCCAATTCCGATGATCCGCGCGATGCGGAACTGCGCGCCATCCTGCGCAGAAGGTTGAATGGCGATCCCTATCCGGTATCCGGCGGAAAACCGTTGCGGGCGGAGGCAATGCCGCAGGCGAAGCCCCTGGCCCAGCAGATCGGCACCATCCTGGGCCACCGCTACGGAGAGAACGAGCCTGCCGTTAAGCCGCAGCTGGAACCCGTTGCCGATTTGCTGGAATTCGTGCCGGACTTGCTCGTTGGCGAAGCTGCGCTGCTGCCGGAGTTCGCCGAACCTGCTGCTCCCCTCGTCTTACCTCGCCGCCGCAACTGGTCGCTCAGCATCGGTTCTCTCGGTTTCGTCACGGCAACGGCACTGGCAGGTGCGGCCATACCGACGCTGTTTGCCCCGCCGCCGGCCTATGTATCCCAGGCGTTTCTGCATGCGGAAGGTGAGGGGAGGGCACGCCAGTCCGTGCTGAACATCGCGGCAAGACGCGCGGTCGCTCCCGCCGCACTGTCCGATGTCGTCGCCCGGTTGAGGCTTGACCGCGATCCGGAATTCACCGGCACCCGTGCGGGCGCCCTCGGCGTTGCCATGGAACTCCTGTCGGGCAATGGTGGCGCATCGGATGCGCCGTCGCGCGCGCAGGCCACCCTTCGCAAAGGCATTGCCGTTGGTGTCGATGACTCAACCGGCCTTCTGCGGCTGACCGTTACCTCAGGCGATCCGGGCAGATCGGCCGATATCGCCAACCGCCTCGTCGTTGCCACCATTTATGATGCCGCCGTTGTGCAGGCGGCGGCTGCGCCTAGGGCTGGCGATACGTCGGCCGACCGTAGCCGCAAGGAACTTGATCGCGTCACCGCAGCGCTTGCCGAATTCAAGGCGGAATATGGTGAAGACAAGATCGCGGCCGCGCTGAAGTTGCAGGATCAACGGCGTCAGCTGGACAGCGAAATCAAGGCGGTCGATCTCGCCGTGCGCACCGCCAGGGCGAATGTCGCGGCGGCCAGATCGGCAACGCCCACCTCCCTGCTGAGCGGCGCCCTGCCGGCGGATCTTACCTCTGCCAGCCTGGACGATCTGCGCAGTCGCTATAGCGCCGCCAAGGCCCAGTTAACCCAGCTTGCAACGCAGCTTGGGCCACGTCACCCGCGCCTGCTCGCACAACAGGCGACCGTTGACGATCTTGGCGCCAATCTTCGCGCGCAATTGCAGCGGCTTGTCACCAGCAGCGATGCAGCCTTGAAGGCTGCGCTCGACAAGCAGGCAGCGCTTTCGGCGCAAATGACGGCCCTCAGCAAGAATAGCATGGATGTCGATATTGCCCGGCTCGGGCAACTGCGGGATGCCGTTGCCGCGGCGCAAAGCCGCTTTGATGCTGATCAGCAGAATGCGGCCCTGGCTCCCCAGGAGGTCAGGCCGCCGATGACGGTGATATCGCAGGCGGTCGCAGCCGCGGCCCCGATCGACGATCATCTCGCAAGCAATCAGGCGACCGGCTTCCTGGTCGGCCTCGGCCTGTCGCTCGGCCTTGTCTTTCTCAGGAAATGGTTGGCCAGTGCCACGGAAAACGAGGACCGTGAGATCGGTCACGCCGCGGCGCAGGTGCCGGCTCCGCAATATCATATCGAGCCGCTACCCGCGCAGTCGCCTGGGGCAATTCGCGAAGATATCGTCGAGCCGATCGCTGATATCGACACCACCAACGCCACGTCTGGCGAATGGCTGCGCGTGCAGCAGGAGTTGGCGGAGCTGCGCTCGAAGGTCGAAACTTATGCTGCGCGCCGGCAAACCGAGCGTGATTGACGCGGCTGCCGTTTTCTCCTTGCAATTACCGCTTTCAGACACCATAGGGCGTTGGCAGGCAATTCCGCGCGGCCGATGATTTGTAGATTGGCGCATGTCGAGGAAAACAGCGCAGCGGTTTTCCATCCGGAATGCGCAGTGGAATATAGGAATGAGCGTTGCCTCGGTTCGAGGAAAGGCGGAAACGCTCCAGCATCGAATTCATATCGGGAGACCAGCGTGACGACAGTGATCGATGGCAAGGTTGCAGCGGCTTCGGTAATCGAGGCGGTGAAGGCTGCAGCAGCGGGGCTTGAAGCTGAGGCCGGCGTGAAGACCGGGCTTGCGGTCGTCATCGTCGGTGACGATCCGGCCAGCCACACCTATGTCGGCGCCAAGGGCCGTATGGCGAAAGAATGCGGCTTCAACTCCATCCAGCACACGCTGCCCGCCGAGACGACGCAAGGCGAGCTGGCGAAGCTTGTRGCCTCGCTGAACGACGATCCGTCCATCCACGGCATTCTGGTGCAACTGCCGCTGCCGAAACATCTCAATTCGGATGCGATCATCCAGTCGATCCGGCCGGAGAAGGATGTCGACGGYCTGCATGTCGTCAACGCCGGCAAGCTTGCAACTGGCGATCTCGCGACCGGGCTGATTTCCTGCACGCCGGCTGGCGCCATGCTGCTGGTGCGCTCGATCCATGGCGAGGATCTGTCGGGTCTGAATGCTGTGGTCATCGGCCGCTCCAACCTGTTCGGCAAGCCGATGGCGCAATTGCTGCTCAATGCCAATGCGACTGTGACGATCGCGCATTCTCGCACCAAGGATCTGGCATCCGTGGCGCGCGGCGCCGATATCCTTGTGGCAGCCGTCGGCCGTCCGGAGATGGTCAAGGCCAGCTGGATCAAGCCGGGGGCGACGGTGATCGATGTCGGCATCAACCGGATCGATGCGCCGGAGCGCGGCGAGGGCAAGAGCCGTCTGGTGGGCGATGTCGCCTATGCGGAGGCCTCCGAAGTCGCACGAGCGATCACGCCGGTTCCAGGCGGCGTCGGGCCGATGACGATTGCCATGCTGATGGCCAATACCGTCATCGGGGCCCACAATGCGGACGGCAAAGTGCCGCCGAAATTTTGAATGAAAGACCGTCCGCGGGGTGAGAAAAAACCCTGCGGATCGACTTGCCAAGGCGCGAAAGACGATTATAGTCAGGAAATAAATATTCCATAGAAGAAAATGAGGGAACGAAATGGCATTATCATGGCGTTTCTCCGCCTTGGCGGACCGGCACCGTGCTCTCGGATCGAAACTAGAAGACTGGAGCGGTATGGGAACCGCCTGGACTTACGACAAGGACATGTCACAAGAGCATGTCGCGATCCGCACCAAGGCCGGCATCATGGACGTTTCCGGCCTCAAGAAGGTGCATCTGGTCGGGCCGCATGCCATTGCCGTGCTTGACTATATCACCACCCGCGACATGTCCAAGATCTATCCTGGCCGCTCCGTCTACGCCGCGATGCTTAACGATCGTGGCTACTTCACGGATGACTGCATCGTCTATCGCACCGGTCCGAATTCCTGGATGCTGGTACATGGCTCGGGCTCCGGTCACGAGGAAGTACTCAAGCAGGCAGCGGGGCGCAACTGCGCCGTCCTCTTCGACGACGATCTGCACGATCTGTCGCTGCAAGGCCCTGCCGCCGTTGACTATCTCGCTAAATATGTGCCCGGCATTCGCGACCTCAAATATTTCCATCATATGCAGACGACACTCTTCGGCGTGCCTGTGATGATTTCGCGCACCGGCTATACGGGCGAGCGCGGCTACGAAATCTTCGTGCGCGGTCAGGATGCGCCGATGGTCTGGGATCGCATCGTTGCCGAAGGCGAGGAGATGGGGATCATTCCCTGCTGCTTCAGCGTTCTCGACATGTTGCGCGTTGAAAGCTACCTGCTCTTCTACCCCTATGATAACTCGCAAATGTATCCTTTTGCCGACCAGCCTCCTGGCGACAGTCTCTGGGAACTGGGCCTTGATTTCACCGTCAGCCCAGGCAAGACCGGTTTTCGTGGCGCCGAGGAACACGCGCGTCTGAAGGGCAAGGAGCGCTTCAAGATCTTCGGCATGCTGATCGATGCCGATGGCCCCGCCGATCTCGGCGACGAGGTCTATGTCGAGGGCAAAAAAGTCGGCGTCATCACCTGCCCCTGCTATTCGACCTTGACGAAGAAATCGATGGCGATCGCCCGTCTCGACGTAGACAAGGCTATTCAGGGCACGAAACTCGAAGTGCGTGGCAAGAGCCTCAAGGCGAGTGCGATTGCCCATACGCTGCCATTCGATGACCCGGAAAAGAAGAAGAGGACGGCCATCGGCTAAGGAGGCGCTCATGCTTGTTGAAGGCATCAAGAGCCGACCGGTTTACCATGGTCTCGCAATCCAGCCGCATGCCCGTCGGCATCTGTTCGTCCTTGAAGGGGAGGGCGCTCTTGCTCTTCTCGATCAAGGCTCTATGCTTGATGATGCAACGCTGTCGCGCAGCGAAATCCTTTATGTTGCGCGCGGTTCGCAGGGGAAGGGTCATGACGGCGCCCTGTGCAGGCTCGGCGCCGATATGTTCTTCACGGCACCGACAATCGGTACCTTGCTCTTTCGTCTGAGAGGCTCGCTTTCGACGGCTCACATGGGCACGCGGCTTTATATAGCGGGCACCGAAGGCTTTATCGGTCAGGCGATGATGGTGGCGCTGGATCTGGGCATGGACCACGCCTCGATCATGACGGAGCATCGCGGCTCGCTCGCAAGGCGGGTGCAATGCGTCCACTGCAAGGGCACCACCGACGATGTGACGCATTCCCCGTTTACCTGCAGCCACTGCGGTCTGTCGCTATTGGTGCGCGATCATTATTCGCGCCGTCTCGGCGCCTTCCAGGGCGTCAATATCGATGCGGAAGAGCCAGGCAGCGCGCCCGATCCCGAGGAGTTGTTCCTGTGAGCGGTGGTACAGAAATTCCGGTTCGTGTTGCCAGGGTGACGCCGGTCGCTGATCGCATCAAGCGCTTCCGTTTCGAGCGTCTCGACGGTGAGCCGATGCCCTATTTTTCCGGGGGCGCGCATGTGATCGTCTCCATGAACGATGACGGGCATGTCCGTCGCAACGCTTACTCGCTGATGTCGCCGCCGCATGATTGTTCGGCCTATGAGATCAGCGTGCTCCGCGTCGAGGATTCGCGCGGCGGCTCGGCCTTCATGCATGAGAGGGTGCGTGAAGGCGATGAGCTCAAGGTCAGCTATCCGGTCAATCTTTTTCAGCCCGATTGGCGCGGCCGCAAGCATCTCTTGATCGCCGGCGGCATCGGCATCACCCCATTCATCGCGATGATGCAGCAGTTTTCCCGCGAGGGCGCCAATTTCGAGCTGCATTATGCCGTGCGATCGCTCGATCGCGGCGCCTATTGCCGCGAACTCGTCGAGCAATATGGCTCGCAGCGCATCAAGATCTATTGCGATGTCGATCGCAATTTCATCCCGGTCGCGCGACTGTTGGAAAGCCAGCCGCTCGGTACGCATCTCTATGTCTGCGGACCTGCCGGCATGATCGACGGCGTGCTGAAGACGGGCATCGAGGCCGGGTGGCCGCAACAGAACCTGCATTCGGAACGCTTCCTGTCGTCGCAGCCCGGCAAGCCCTTTTCCATCGTGCTGACCCGATCAGGCAAGACAGTGCACGTCGGCCATCACGAAAGCATGCTGGAGGCAATCGAAGCTGCCGGTGTTGATCCTCCCTTCCTCTGTCGCGGCGGTGCCTGCGGTCAGTGCGAGACCGGCGTTGCAGTTTGTAACGGCAGGCTTCTGCACAATGACGTCTATCTGAACGATGAAGAAAAGGCCTCTGGCCGAAAGGTCATGATCTGCGTCTCCCGCTTTGAGGGGAGCACGCTGCATCTCGACCTCTAGGCTTCTGGCCAATACCCAGGAGAACGGACATGGCTATCGCCTTCAAGCAGGAAACGTTTCGTGACGATTTCAGCTATTGCAACAGTCCGGAAAACATCCGGCGCTTTCCGTTCCCGTTCGATCGCGACGAATACATGTATTCCGTCAACATGGAACCGCATGTGAAGGGGCAGAAGGATACGGTCTTCGAGAGTCTCATCGACGTCGATGAGCACTATGTCGCTGAGATGCATGACCGGGCGCTGGTGCTGAAGGAGGACCCTCTGCGCTATCAAGCGCTGCCGCATATGATGACGGCACAGTGGGACACACTGGAGCTCTTGATGGAGGAGCAGGCTGCCGGCTATCCCGAGCACTTCACGCTGACCAAGAACGGGGATGAGTGGCGCTGGATCAATCGTCCTCTCGGCATCGACGACACCTTCACATTCGGCGATGCGTCGACGTTACCTTACGAACCCTTTGAATATATCACGCGTCAGGCGCAGGGAGATTTCTGCATCGTCGACCAACGCGACGGCAATCTCTGGATGGATGCCGGGATGGTGACGACCCAGGCAGACTGGTCGCTCGATTTCGATATCGGCATGAACTTCATGGAATGGCATGGCCCGGTGCCTCTTGCCCACCAGAAAGGCATTTTCGACCGCGCGCTGAAATTCCTCCTGAACCTGCAACAGGGCAAGCCGACGCGCCGTCTCAACTGGACGATGACCATCAATCCCCGTCTCGATACCAGTCCCGAAAACTATCCAAAATGGGGTCCCGATCGCACCACAGTCACTCCGGAGAATGTCGGCGAGAAGGTGCATCTTCGTGTGGAATTGCAAAGCCTCTGGCGCCTGCCGCGCTCGAACGCCATCCTCTTCGTTATCCGCTGCTATCTGATGAACATGGACGAGCTGGTGACTGTGCCGAAATGGGCGCGCCGCTTCCCCCGTGTGCTGCGCACGCTCCCTCCCGAGCTCATCGACTACAAGGGACTGGCGCGCTATCGCGAAACGACGATCGACTGGCTTGCTGCCTATGACGATGGGGCGCCGACCAGCCCCGGCATCTTCCCGGATTGATACCGGGCCGCGCCCAACGACTGCATACGATAAAAATTCGATACAATCGAGAAGGGGAATGCTTCATGACACGAGTTGCCGTTATCGGTGCCGGCCCTTCGGGCCTTGCCCAGTTGAGGGCCTTTCAATCGGCCGCAAAAAAGGGTGCTGATATCCCCGAGGTCGTCTGCTTCGAGAAGCAGGCGGATTGGGGCGGCCTTTGGAACTACACCTGGCGCACGGGTCTCGATGAATATGGCGAACCCGTGCATGGCAGCATGTATCGGTATCTCTGGTCGAACGGCCCGAAAGAATGTCTGGAATTTGCCGATTACTCTTTCGAGGAGCATTTCGGCAAGCCGATCGCCTCCTATCCGCCGCGCGCCGTTCTTTGGGACTATATCAAGGGCCGTGTCGAAAAGGCCGATGTGCGCAAATGGGTGCGCTTCAGCACGCCAGTGCGCATGGTCCGCTTCGATGAAGGGACCAAGAAGTTCACTGTAACAGCGCATGACCGGCCCCAGGACCGGATGTATGACGAGGAGTTCGACTATGTTGTCGTTGCTTCTGGCCACTTCTCGACACCGAATGTCCCTTACTTTGAGGGCGTGAAGACCTTCAACGGCCGCGTGCTGCATGCACATGATTTCCGCGATGCGCTGGAATTCAAAGGCAAAGACGTACTGCTCGTCGGGCGCAGCTATTCGGCCGAGGATATCGGTTCGCAATGCTGGAAGTACGGGGCAAAATCGGTGACAACGAGCTATCGCTCCAAGCCGATGGGGTTCAAATGGCCTGCCAATTTCGAGGAGCGGCCCCTGCTGACGCGGCTGGAGAACAAGACGGCTTATTTTGCCGATGGCTCGTCGAAGGATGTCGACGCACTGATCCTGTGCACCGGCTATCAGCATCACTTCCCCTTCCTGCCCGATGACCTGCGGCTGAAGACGGCCAATCGCCTCTGGGCCGACCACCTCTACAAGGGGGTGATTTTCGATGGGAACCCGCAGCTTTTCTATATCGGCATGCAGGACCAGTTCTACACCTTCAACATGTTCGACGTGCAGGCCTGGTGGGCGCGCGATGTCATCATGGGTCGCATCAAACTGCCTCCGGAGGCTGAGCTGCAGGCGAATTTCGACAAGTGGCGCGCGCGCGAGGAGACGCTCGAGGATGCCGAGCAGATGATCTGGTATCAGGGCGACTATGTGAAGGAGCTACTCGCCGAGACGGATTATCCGAGCTTCGATATCGAAGGTACGAACAAGACCTTCATGGAGTGGGAGCACCACAAGGCGGAGAATATCATGGGCTTCCGTGATCACGCCTATCGGTCGCTAATGACCGGCAACATGTCGCCAAAGCACCATACGCCTTGGGTCGATGCGCTCGATGACTCTATGGAGGAATATCTGCGCAACTAATAATGGGCCAGGCACATTTCCGCGTAAACCGGCAGGGGAGGCACGAGGCAGCCCCTGCCGGTCTGTTTGAGACGAGACGAGGCGATTTGATCGGCAACTTTTTCATCGGATATGGTCTTCATGGATTTTAAAACCAGTGTCCTCGGTCGCATGAGCGGCTTTCTCTATCGGTGCCGCGCCGACGAAAACTACACGATGCTTGACATGACCGACGGCATCGAGCGCATCTTTGGCTATGCCGCCGACGAGATCATCGGTAACCGAAGTCGGACCTTCACCTCCATCATGTATGAGGAGGACGTTCCGCTGATGGATGAGGTGGTCGGACAAGCGCTTGAAGGGCGTACCGACTGGACGATGGAATATCGGATTCGCCATCGTGCCGGCCATCTCGTCTGGGTGACGGAGACCGGCGGCGGCGTCTGGGACGCTTCCGGCACGCTGCTTTATCTCGAAGGCAGCATCATCAATATCGAATCGCTCTATCAGCGCATCGATGAGCAGACCGCCGGCATGCGGGTCACCGCGTCGAAAACCAACGAGATTCTGCAGTCGCTCCGCTATCTGAAGCTGCTTGCCGTCAATGCGGGCATCGAGGCGGCGAGAGCGGGTACAGCAGGGTCGGGATTTGCGGTGTTGGCTGCGGAGATGCGCACGCTTGCCAACTCGTCGGAAGAGGCTGCGCGCGCGATCTCGAACGCGCAAAGGAGGGCAGACTAAGAGCGCGGCCGCGTCTTCTGCGGGTCGTAGTGTGATAGCGGCACAATGACGGCCGGAAGCCGCTTCTGATGGCCATCGAGCTTGCCGATCTCGACCTTGGTGCCAACGGCCGCATGCGTGACGTCGACACGGGCGAGCGCGATCGTCTTACCAAGGATCGGCGAGCGGGTTGCGCTGGTGATTACCCCGATCTGCGCGCGGCCGATATGGATGCAATCGCCATGTCCGACCGCCTCATTGGCCTCGATATCGAGCCCGACCATCAGGTGACGTGGGTGTTCTTTGCGCCTGATCAGTGCCTCGCGCCCAATGAAATCATCCTGCTTGGACTTCAAAGGTACGCTGAAGCCAATGCCCGCTTCGAAAGGATCCGTCTGGTCGTCGAATTCGTGATGGGCGAAGATCAGGCCGGCCTCGATGCGCACCATATCGAGTGCCTCCAAACCCATCGGCTTCAGACCATAGGGTTCGCCAGCCTTCCATACGGCGTCGAATACGGTTCCTGCATCCTTCGGGTGGCAAAAGATCTCGAAGCCGAGCTCGCCGGTATAGCCGGTGCGGGAGACGACGACCGGCACGCCCTCAAAGGTGCCGATACGGCCAACGGTGAAACGGAACCATTCCAATTCGCCGATCGTCGGCTGGCGCGGTGCCGTCCAGATGATCTCCTTCAGAATATCCCTGCTCTTCGGACCCTGCAGCGCGATATTGTGCATCTGATCCGTTGACGAGCGGACCCAGGCCTTGAAGCCCTTCTTCTCAGCCTGCTCACGCAGCCAGATGCCGCTATAATCATCGCCGCCGATCCAGCGGAAGTTCTTGTCGCCCAATCGAAACAGCGTGCCGTCGTCGATCATGCCGCCATGTTCGTAGCACATGGCGGAATAGACGACCTGGCCGGTCGACAGTTTGCGAACGTCGCGGGTCAGGCAGTATTGTAGCAGCTCTTCCGCATCCGGTCCGGTCACCTCGAATTTGCGCAGCGGCGACAGGTCGATGACAACTGCGCGCTCGCGACAGGCCCAATATTCCTCAACCGGCCCCTCGGAAGAGAAGCGGTTCGGCAGCCAGAAGCCGCGATATTCGGTGTAGTCGCGCGTCATGGCGGAAAGGCGCGGATGAAATGCGGTTTCCCGCGTCAGTTCGGGATCAGCATCTGGGGTCATGCGATAGGCCACCGCTCGTGTGAATTTCTCTTTGCCGGAAAATGTGCGCACATGGATATCAGTCGGGTCCCACCCATTGGCCGCGTCGATATCGTCCGGGCAGGAGGAGGAGACGCAGACAAGATCGGTCAGTGCGCGCATCAGGACGTAATCGCCCGGTCTCGACCAAGGTTCGTCGAGATAGAGCTGGTTATTGTGATCGATATTGGTGTTGTAGAAATAGTTGAGCGCCTCCCAGCCCTTGCGGCCGGCGATGCCATAAGGGGCGAGTGCCGCATTGAAATTGTCGGTGCAGTTCACGTGGCCCGGATAGCCCATGTCGTCATAGTAGCGGGAGTTGCAGGCCGTCGCGAAGGCATCATGCCGGCCGACGGTATCCTGCACGATTTCCACGAGCGGTTCGAAATCACGGTCAAAGGCTTTGGACGGCAGGCCGGGTGTCGGATAGCTGCGGCCAAGCAGGGTGCGGGTGACGGTGGAGTCGAGCGCTAGGTCCATCCCCCTGTCCACCTTGCGGGCGGAAAAGGCCTGAAAATCCGTACATTGCCGCCCGTAGACATCGATGATCTGGATGAATTCTCCGGCGCGCACGAAATAGGCCGACGCGGTTGCCGCTCTGATCCGGATGTCCTCTATCGGGTCGGCGAGCGGTTCGGGTAGTGCGGAAGTATAGTCGCGCAGGATCGTGGCGCGCCTAATCCTCACCTCAACCGGTGTTGCCGTGTCCTGTGCCTCAGGCGACATGGACGTCCCTGGAGCGCAGACGATCAGCAAACCTTTGAGAGCAATGGTAAACTCGGCCTGGCTGCCCGGCGGCGACGCTTCGCCGAAGAGGCGCAGTGCTCCCGCAGAGGCGAAATCCGCGCCGCGTCGTTGCAGTGCCGCACGCACACGTGAGGCGCTGTCCTCCCCGGCGGACAGGATGGATTTCAATCCTTCCGCTTCGCAGTTGAAGCCTGTACCCAATCCTTCGGACTGAAAGCGACCCCTATCGTCGAGGAAGGCGAGCTCGCACACCTGACCGCCCTCGCAGTCGCGCAACGTTGCGCGATCGCCGGGCTCTACCCGCAACACCAGCGTTCCGCCCCCCTTGCAGCGATAGCGTTCGGTACCGTGCGGCAGTGTCGAAATGCCTGGATAGCGGACAGTACTTGCCGACACGGGCCGGATTCCGGCGCTCGGCGGATGGAGATCTCGCATATAGCCCTCTCGGGAAATAGATGTGCCTCACCACACCGGAATCATGCTGACAAAATGCTGTCCGAAAGTAAAGTGATGTTGACTAAAAAGAAAATATCTTCACTATGCATAAAGGGCATGCATCTGGAATCCGCGCGCAGACTCGGCTCATGAAAACCTCCAGCAAGCCCCGCAATGCCATGGGAGGCACGTTCAGGGAGACGTACGAAGATACGTCCGGAACAAAGATGGGGAATATCACTGATGACGGATATTGTGGACGCCGGCGTTTCCGCTGGCACCGAAGGTAAGCTTATACGCGCGCTCGACTGGAAGGGCGCGTTCTGGGTGGCTGCGGGCGTGCCGCCACTCGTTCTCTTCTCCATCGGCGGCATTGCCGGTACGACGGGCAAACTTGCCTTCGTCGTCTGGATCATTTCGATGATCATGGGGTTCCTGCAGTCATTCACTTATGCAGAGATTGCCGGCATGTTCGGCAACAAGTCAGGCGGCGCATCGGTCTATGGTGCGACGGCATGGCTGCGCTATTCGAAGTTCATCGCGCCGCTTTCAGTCTGGTGCAACTGGTTTGCATGGTCGCCGGTGCTGTCGCTCGGTTGTGCCATCGCAGCCGGTTATATTCTCAATGCCTTTTTTCCGATCCCGGCCGCGGATTCGCAAGCGGTGCTGAGTTGGATTACTGCCCATGCGACCACTGTTGTCGCTGATAGTCCGCGTGTCGCCGAATACATCGCGGCCCACGCCGGCACCTCGCCGCAAGATGCGGTAAAAGCACTGCTGAGTGCCGATGGCGTGGCCGCCCTGACGCCCGCCATTCGCAACTGGTCTCTCGTCAGCTTCAATATTCCTCTCCTCGCAACGGCCAACATCAACGCCACCTTCTTCATCGGCGGCATTCTGATGCTGATTATATTTGCGATCCAGCATCGCGGTATCTCCGAGACGGCAAGTGTGCAGAAATGGCTGGCGATCATCGTCCTCGTCCCGCTGCTCATCATCGGTATCTATCCGATTGTCAGCGGACAGATCCTCTCCAGCAACGTCACCGGTCTGGTGCCGCCGACCGCCGCCTATGCCGGGACGGATGGAACATGGAGCAACGGTGGCTGGACGCTTTTCCTTGGCGGTCTCTACATTGCCGCCTGGTCGACATACGGGTTCGAAACCGCGGTCTGCTACACACGGGAACTGAAGAACCCGAAGACCGACACCTTCAAGGCGATCTTTTATTCCGGTCTTGCCTGCTGCATCTTCTTCTTCCTCGTGCCTTTCGCCTTCCAGGGCGTGCTTGGCCACGCTGGCATGCTGGCACCTGGTATCGTCGACGGCACCGGTGTCGCTGAAGCGCTCGGCGGTCTGATCGGTGCCGGCCGTATAGTTACCCAGCTTCTCGTCATCCTGATGATCATGGCACTGTTCCTGGCCATCATGACCGCGATGGCCGGTTCCTCGCGCACGCTCTATCAGGGCTCGAAGGACGGCTGGCTGCCGAAATATCTCGATCACGTGAACGAGCATGGCGCTCCGACCAGGGCCATGTGGACGGACTTCGCCTTCAATCTCTCTCTTCTTGCCATCGCATCCGACACCAGCGGTTACTTCTTCGTGCTCGCTGTCTCCAATGTCGGCTACATCATCTTCAACTTCCTCAATCTCAACTCCGGTTGGATCCACCGCATGGATTCCGGCCATGTCGAGCGCCCGTGGAAGGCGCCGTCCTGGTTGATCGGTCTCAACACCGTTCTGGCCTTCGTCAACGCGCTCTTCCTCGGTGCAGGCGCAAAGGTTTGGGGCTATGCCAACGCACTCTGGATCGGTTTTGCTTTCGCCGCTCTGATCCTTCCAGTTTTCGCCTACCGGCACTATGTGCGTGACGGCGGCAAATTCCCGGCCGGGGCCATGGACGATCTGGGTCTTGTCGGCCAGGACCTCGGCGTCAAGAAGGCGGGAATGCTGCCCTATCTGGCCTTGGTTGGGGGCCTCGCCATTGTGCTGATTGCCAATTGGGCCTTTCAATTGCCGGCTTGAAATAGATCAATGATAACGACTGCTCCGCTGTGGCTCGCCACAGCGGAGCAAGTTTTATGGAATCTGTCTTCGTATGAAGACAGGAATTTCCTGACATCGTAGACTTAATGGAGCTTGGAATTTGATGAGCGATGCCAATCTGTTCCATATCCCACGCCATCACATCACCTCCAGCCATCATCGCGAGCGGCGCGCCGCAATGGAACTGTGGGCGAATATCACCCGGGCATGACCGAAAAAGCGGCTTGCTTCGTGCTCGCGCCCTTTTTTCCGTCAAGCTTATGATGCCTTTCAGGCAGTTCGGCGAGGGGATGGTTGCCGGTTTTGATCCATCAAGAGTGCCGATTGCCGCACTCGGAAAGTTATTCAAATTTGACGCGCGAGTGGGCGGAACTATTAATGCCCAGCGGATATCACTCGCCTTTATTGCAATGATGGGTTGGGACATGTCGCCGAAAGTTAGTTGCAGATCTTGTGGCTCCGAGCCGAGAAGCATCGTGCTTGCCGTGTTGCTTGGGCTTGTTTGGTTTGCGATCGGATCATCGTCCCTACGGGCGCAGAATGCACCTGCCTCGCCAATAAGGGCTGGCGCGGGAACCGTCGGCGAAAGGGTGCAATCGGCAACAGATGCGCTGATGCGGGCGTTCAGCTTTGGGGCGGATCTGAGCCCGCAAACTCTCATCAAGATACTGCCCGGCGACTGGGCCACGTTGTCGTCGGAGGCTTTCGCGGGCGATATACCCGCGGACAAACTAAAGCAGTGGTGCTCGTTCAACCGGGTTAACATAAAACAGACGGATCCGGCTTATCCAATCTTTGAAGGGCGGATCGGTAGGCAAGGCTCCAGGCGGTTTGAATTGCGCCTATCTGTCGGGGCGGCGTTTTATTGGATCGCCAATGTTCAAGACGAGATGCGGGCTCTCGGCTTTGACAATTCTCCGGATACAGATCTTGCGAAACTTCAACGTGGCTTGGTCATGCAAAGGAGTGTTCAGCAAGGTGTGGCTTTTCCGTTGAATGACGATGTCATCGGTTTTCAGAACTCAGCGATCCCATCGAGCGCCAGCTTCTGGGTTCGGTGCCCTGGTGAGCCCGAGGACGGTGCGAGAAGTGCGCGGAATATCCAGATCGTGAACACGATCGTAAAGACAATGGCTCAGCAAGCTGGTTTTTTGTCCTACGGCTCTGACGGATCTGTTCCATTTGTCAGCAAAATGCAGGGGAGTTGGACCCTGGTCGACGAACTTGCCAAATCCAAGGTACGAGACAAGACCATCGCCGAACTGTGCCAAATCCGTCGCGTCGACATGCAAGCGAACCATCAGCCTCTGCCGATCCTGACCGCCCATGTCATTGACACGGCGTCAGAGGAGGACCGCCCTGTACCGGCCTCGCAGGATGAGTTCGAGTTGCGGCTCGCCGGTGACGGCGAGCTCACGCGAGTGGCGCTCCAAGATCCAATGGTTGAGGTCAAACAGCACCCAGAGCGTTTGCGCGTTCCACCTGCCACGGAACGCGACGTGGTCGCCAAACGCCTTCAACAGACCGCCATCGGCTGGTATCGCCAAACGGCGTTGTCCGCAGCGTTACCGGTTACGATTGTTCCCATCGACGATGATACGCTTGTCGAAAGCCCGAATAACACGTGGGGTGAGCCTCCTTCCTACGGCAGCGGGCCGTCCGCCTTCAAGCGCTATTGGCTGCGCTGCCCCCAAAGCTGATCTGTGTGGCGGTGCGGCGGTCACGTTGAACTCCAACCAAATCTCGCGAATCCCAGATCAGCGATCCTGTTCGTTTGCGAGTGAAATTCTGGCGCAATGTCCGGCTGTGTAACATTATATCGCGCGACGAAGCCTCATTTTAAGAGATAATCCCATACCGTTGAAGAAGGTGCCGAGCGGCGGCTCAATACATATCACCTACGACGGCGGCTCTTTTCGCATGCGTCAGGTCATATCAGCATATGCGCTGTACTCACCGGATTGTCTGTCCCTGAAAAGATAGATGGCCGGCTGGCCTCCTCGGGTGATTCCCGCGAAGTCGAAGTCTTCAGGAAAGTGCCACTCGTCTAGCGCCTTCCGGCAGGCGGCCATTTTTGCGTCGTCTGCCTCGGCCAACAATGCGGCCCCATCGATCTCGCCAACGAACACCATGGCGTCCGTCTCGGAGAAAAGCCATCGATTGGTCTGCCAGCTTTCAAATCCCGGCGTCCTGTTACACACCGTCTTGATCGCTTGTTTCGGGACGTTCATCGGTATCGAATACGCGTCGTTGAATGAGGCATCCCACTTTCGTTCGGCTTCGCCGCTGTGGATACACCACGGGCATACGTGCGGAATATCCTCCTTGCAATATATCGGGCCGCGATACATGTATTTCCGGTCTTCCCCGCAACATGGGCACGTTGCAAGCATGGCCACGACGCAGCCGTCCGCGATTGGATCAGGAAAATACTCGAAGTTGGGAAGATCTTCTGCGGGTGCTGTCATTCGTGGCTCCGTTGTTAACATAGTATGGAAGAAGGATCGAACACGCCATCGGTTGTCCGTCTAAGACGGCAATCATTTGCCGCCCGACCCTAGTTGGAAGGCAGACTAGGTCATGCGCGTCAATAATGCGACCAGGACGTCCGTGTGGTCGTTGGCCTCGATCGATAGGAGCTGGTGAGCCGGAAGTTCACCGATCGCCAGCAAGACCTCGCGTTCCGATCAGCCGACAGAGATCGCCGCACTTACTAGATCCTGAAAAGCTGCTTGCAACGCATCCTGGTAGCGAATGTGCCCGTTAGATCGTTGTCGGTCACGAGAAGTCGTGCGATGTGGGGCATGGCGGAAAAGTGAACGGATTTGTCGGTTCTGGCAATCGTAGATCGCAAACCCCTAACACAGGTGCGTGCCACATCTTTTGCAATCCAGTGCGAACTCTCATCGGAGCCTCTCGGCAGGCGGCAATCAGGTTGCTTTCGAAGCGAGCATTTCATTGATGCGGTCTTCTTTCAATACTTCCAATTGCTGCAACGCAAACGCATTGATGTAAATGCGGATCGTCTCGTCCAGCTCGGCGCCGGATTGGGTCCAGCCGGGACCGCAATCGATCTGCGAATCTCCGGTTCGGATTCACTCAAGAGCAAGCAGCGGCATTGGCAGTCCCCTCGGAAGGCGCGACAAGCTAGAGCGCGTCCATGTATGCGAGCGCCGCGGCTGACGAGCTTTGTCCTCACTTCTGATCCTCCCAATCGAACCGAGCACCTTCTGACGGCCAGATCAAACTTCTCACGGAGACACAAATGCACCTTGACAATAATCGATACAGATGTACCGTATAAAGGTACAGGCGCTCTTGGAGGAGTCAGCCAAAATTTGGGTCGAATGCTACGCCTCGCACTGCGGGGCGAGGAGGATTTCTGTATGTCCATTACTGTCCGCGGGATCGAATTTGAGGACAATCTCGACAACCCAATGGGGATCGAGTTTTACAATCTCTCGCATCGCTTCGGCTACCAATGCCCGAACTGGCCCTATTTCCGCGATGTTCGCATTGAGCGTATGCACTACATGGCCAAGTCCGGCGTGCTGTCGCAAACCATCACGACAACGATGCATGTCACCACCCACATCGATGCGCCGGCTCACGTCGTACAAGGCACCCCGTTCATCGACGAGGTGCCGCTGCCGCACTTCTTCGGGTCTGGCATTGTCGTGTCGATCCCGAAGAAAAAGTGGGAGCCGATCACCCATGACGATCTCGAAAAAGCCTGCGGCCATGCCATTCGCAAAGGTGACGTGCTGATCATCAACACCGGCTGGCATAAGGAATATGAAGACGGCGACTATTTTGCCTATTGCCCGGGTTTTGTGCCTTCCGCTGCAGACTGGATGATCGAAAAGGGTGTCAAGGTCGTCGGTCATGACACGCAGGCCAACGACCATCCCTTGGCAACGGCTATCGGACCGCAACGCAACGGCCCTCTGCTTCCGCACCTCGCCGAAGAATACAAGGAGTGGTCCGGAGGTCGCGACTGGAAGGATGACTTTCCAGAATGGGAGCCCGTTCACCAGAAGATATTCAAGGCAGGTATTCTCGGTATCGAAAACGTGGGCGGCGACCTCGATGCCGTGACCGGTAAGCGCTGCACGTTTGCCTTCTTCCCGATCAACTGGGATCGCGGTGACGGTTGCATCATCCGACTGGTCGCCATGGTCGACAAGGACCAGAACTATCGCATCGAGAAGGGCGAGGCCTTTTAGGCAGTAAAGTCGCGCCGCAAATGAGCGGATGTGGGCGACACCCAAAGCAGGGTATCGCCCACTGCCTCAAGTGAAATCATCCACATGGCGCCGTTGGGAGGAGTTATGTTCATCAAGCGCTTCGAAGAAGCAAAACCCTATGACGCGCCCAATCATCACGGGTGCTTTGGCCTGCGCTTGCAGGGGTTCGAAGAAGGCGGCCCGAAGAACCAGTGGGTCGGTCTCTCTCAGTTTTTTCCTGGTGGCGGCGCCGGTCCGGACTCTACTCCATTCGAGAAGGTCTACGTCGTTCTCGAAGGCGAAATGACCATGATCGTCGATGGCAAGGAAAGTTTGCTGCGTCCACTGGACAGCTGCACGGTTTGGCCGGGTGAAGTCCGCGAGATTGTCAATCGATCCAACCACGTCTGCAAGATGCTCGTGGTCATTCCATACCCGCAGGGGGCAAACCAATGATCTCCGCAGAAGTTATGCGTTCGCCCCTCAGTCTTTTCGATGTCAGCGGCAAGGTCGCCATAGTCACCGGGGCATCCGGCGCGTTCGGCGAGTTGGCTGCCAGGATTCTGGCGGGCGCAGGGGCCAAACTGGTGCTCGTTGCAGGCAACAGCCAAGCACTCGCGCACACGGCAGCCGCATGCCAGGAGGCCGGGGCCGCCGTGGTTTCGCTGAATTGTCGACCCACCAGCGAGGAAGACTGCGAGGCAATCGTCAATGAGACAGTCGCGCATTTTGGACGCGTTGATATCCTTGTCGTTGCCTCCGGAAAAAACGATGTTTCCAAGATCACGGAAATGGCTCCTGAGCGGTTTCTTGATGTCATGGACGCCAACGTTACGCAGAGCTGGTTGATGGCGCGCGCTGCGGGCAAACAGATGCTGGCTCAGGGCGAGGGCGGTAAAGTTATCTTCATGTCGTCCGCTCGTGGGCTGCTCGGACATCCGGCCGGCTATTCGGCCTATTGCGCCTCAAAATCCGCAGTCGATGGCATCACGCGGGCACTTGGCTGCGAATGGGGCCCGACGGGCATAACGGTGAACGCCATTGCGCCAACCGTGTTTCGCTCGCCTCTGACGGCTTGGATGTTCGAGGACACCGAGAGAGCACAGGAGGTACGAAAGGGGTTTCTTGGTCGCGTTCCAAAGGGGCGGCTTGGGGAGCCCGATGACCTGGCAGGTCCGCTTCTGTTTCTCGCCTCGCGAGCCTCCGACTTCTACACCGGGCACATATTATACGCCGACGGCGGCTACACGGCGGGCTGAGAATGTCGAACCAGAAACAGAATATTGCCGTGATCGGCGCAGGCCTTATGGGACATGGCATTGCCCAGGCCTTCGCTGTGGGCGGGCACGAGGTTCGGGTATACGATGCCCATCACGAGGCTCTCGATACGCTTCGGGCGAGGGTTGCGAAGAACCTGCGGACGCTTGGTCTTCCTGACGATGCGCAACTGCGCGTAACCGGTACTGTGGACCTTCAGGAGGCTGTTTCGACGGCTGACGTCGTCATCGAAGCGGCGCCGGAGAAGCTCGACCTCAAGCGGTCGATCTTCGCCAATCTGGTGCGCCTTGCACCCCGCAATGCAATCCTGGCATCGAACACTTCGGTTATTCCGATCACCGATATTGCTGAAGGCCTTGCGACGGGAGAGCGCATAGTCGGGACGCATTGGTGGAACCCTCCGTTTCTCGTTCCGCTTGTCGAAGTTGTCGGCACGGCGCGAACCGACATCGCGGTGATCACCCGGATGATCGAGCTGCTGTCATCGGTGGGCAAGACACCTGTTCACGTTAAGAAGGACGTGGCGGGCTTTGTTGGCAATCGCCTGCAGCATGCATTGTGGCGCGAGGCGATCGCGATCGTGGCTGAAGGGATTGCCGACGCCGAAACGGTCGACACGGTCGTGAAGGCAAGCTTCGGTCGGCGACTGGCTGTGCTCGGTCCCCTGGAAAACGCCGATCTGGTCGGCACGGACCTGACCCTCGACATCCATAACGTCGTTCTTCAGCACCTCAATCGCGATGCGGAGCCTTCGCCATATCTCGAGGACCTGGTGAGGGGCGGAAGGCTGGGAATGAAGTCAGGAGAAGGCTTCCGTTCGTGGACCGAACAAGAGGCAACCGAGCTGCGTGAGCGGGTCGCAAAATATCTACGGGATTTCAAAGCGGTCGATTGACCGCGAGCATGTTGGTTTTCCACCCTTGGGAGGGGGTTCGGATGGAGACGAAATTCGGCAGAAGAAAGTTCCTGGCAGCGAGCGCATTGGCACTGGCCGCACCTGCTCTACTTAGTCGGCGCGCGTTTGCCGCCGACGCGCCAATCAAAGTGGGATTCGTTACATCGCAGACCGGGCCGCTGGCATTCTTCGGTGAACCGGACAGCTTTATCCTCGGACGTTTTCAGGCTGCAATGAAGGCGGGCGCGAGCGGGCGGCCGATTGAGATCATCGTCAAGGACAGCCAATCGAACCCGAGTCGGGCTTCGGAGCTTGCCAGTCAGCTTGCTCTCAAGGACGAGGTGCAATTGCTGATCACGGCGGGTGGCCCCGACACAGTCATCCCCGTCGCTGACCAGGCCGAAATCAACGGTGTTCCCATGATTGGAGCGGCCTGCCCTTGGCAGCCCTTCGTATTCGGGCGCAACAGCACGCCCGATAAGGGGTTCGATTGGAGCTACTTGTTCGCATTCGGCCTGGAAGATGCGATTGCGGCTTATATGGGCCTGTGGGCCACCATTCAGACGAATAGGAAAGTCGGTCTTCTGTTTGCTAACGATGCCGACGGCAATGCCTGGGGCGATGCCAAATTCGGTTTCCCTCCGGCGCTGACAAAAGCTGGCTACACGGTCGTTGATACGGGGCGATATACGCCTCTTGCCGAGGATTTTACGGCGCAGATCACCAAGATGAAATCGGAAGGTGTAGATATCGTCGCCGCCACGATGATCCCGCCCGAGTTCTTTGCGTTCTGGAACCAGGCAAAACAACAGGGGTTCCATCCGAAGGTCGCCACGATCGGCAAGAGCTTGTTATTGCCCACCACCTTGGATGCCATCGGTCCGGCTGGGAGCGGTCTATCCACCGAGGTGGCCTGGCACCCGAGCTACCCTTCGAAGTCGGTAACGACGGGCGATAGTTCGCAGCTTGTTGCCGACGAATGGCAGAAGGCCACGGGCAAGCAATGGACCCAACCGGTTGGTCTGAAACATGCGCTTGTCGACATCGCGGTCGATGTCTTGAAGCAAGCAAGCGACCCGACGAACCCGTCCTCCGTGGTCGAGGCGATCAAGTCGACAAAGGCGGACACACTTCTCGGCACTGTCGACTGGAGCGCTTCGCCCATCAAGAACGTGGCCAAGGTGCCAATCGTTGGCGGCCAGTGGCGACAGAACGGCGGCAAGTTTGATCTTGTCGTTTGTGCCAATCCGACGACGGCTGCCATCCCCGTCGCCGACAAGCTTCAGCCGCTGGCTTGAGGAGAGAGACAATGCGCTTTGAGAACGCGAACGATCTGCTGAACACTGGATACCTGAAGATCGAGTCAGGCGTGGTGGATTACGACGATGGTTTCAAAACCGTTTGTGCTTACACCCGCATGACCGGGTGCAAGGCCAAGATGGTGGACTGGTGGTTCGGCTGGCTTGGCGGCACCGACCAGTACAAGCTTTGGCATCCTCGCGACCATGTGTTCAGCGACTGGGAAAATCGTCAGTCCGGCACCTACATCGGCTCCAGCCATCTCGTTCACGAATATCTCGGCGGCGACGACGGTCCGCTGTTCAAGCTCCGCATCAATTTCCGTGATCCGCATGAGTTCTTCGATCAGCGGCGATACGCCGCCTTCGACGGAACGGCCGTTTGCGCCCGGATCGGTAGCCTAGAACAGCCCGTCAATCTCGGGCGCATGACGCACTTCGTCCGCAATACCGATTTCGGCTGTGAAATGCGCTCAAGGTTCTTCCTGGGGCACATCGAGAGCCGCGATCCCGATCATGACTTTTCGGAGGAGGAAAAGGCGAGCCTGCGGCGTGAGCTTGTCACCGAAGACCTCGCCAGACGCCTCCATCAGCATGCCACCGAAGAGATGGGATATCTCGGTGAATTGTTGCCGGTGTTTTACCGGCAGGTGACTGGGGACGTGACGGTCTAAATTCATCGGACTTATCTGGGAGGATAAAATGAGTTCGAATGGCAATAACGATAACAGAGGCTCGACGCGTCGCTCGGTCTTGCGGGCCGGTCTGGGATTGCTCGCGGCGCCCGCTATTCTTCACTTCACCCGCGCCTATGCAAAAAGCCCGACCATCAAAGTGGGTCATGTGAGCCCGGTCACCGGACCGCTTGCGGGCTTTGCCGAAGCCAACGACTATATTCTGAACAGCATCAGGAAATCGCTTTCATCTGTCGAGAATAACGGCAAATCGTGGTCGATTGAGGTCATTTCGAAGGACAGTCAGTCCAACCCCAATCGCGCCGCCGAGGTGGCGGCGGACCTTATCCTGAAGGACCAGGTTGACATTATCGTCGCCGCCTCGACGCCCGATACGGTCAATCCGGTTTCCGATCAGGCCGAGGCCAACGGGACGCCATGTATTACGACCGACTGCCCGTGGCAGCCATATTTCTTTGGAAGAAATGGCAAGCCCGACCAGGGCTTCGAGTCGACCTATCATTTCTTCTGGGGCCTGGAAGATGTCATCGGCGCGTTCCTGTCTCTATGGGGCAATCCGAACGTCGCACAGAAGGTCGGCGGCCTCTTCCCAAATGATGCCGATGGAAATGCCTGGGGCGATGCGGAGCGCGGCTTTCCCAGGCCGCTGAAGGAAGCAGGCTACGCGCTGACCGATCCCGGCAGATATCAACCCATGTCGGATGACTTCTCCGCGCAAATCTCCGCATTCAAGGCGGCAGGCGCCGAGATCGTCACCGGAAACATGATACCTCCAGACTTCGGCACCTTCTGGAGCCAGGCGGGTCAACAGGGTCTGAAGCCCAGGATCGTTACAATTGGCAAGGCGCTTCTGTTCCCTTCGGTCGTCGCGTCGTTGGGAGATAGAGGCATTGGGCTTTCCTCCGAAATCTGGTGGTCGCCGAACCACCCGTTCTCGTCCAGTCTGACCGGGGAAAGCTCGCAGCAGCTTGCCGAGGGATACGTTAGAGCTTCGAATCGTCCATGGACGCAGCCAATCGGCTTCAAGCATGCGCTCTTCGAAGTGGTGGCCGACGTCGTCAGGCGGGCTGCAGATCTGGGAGAGCCTGCCTCGATCATCGAGGCGATCAGGAAAACCAATATGAAGACGATTGTCGGTCCGGTCGATTGGTCGAAGGGGCCAGTCAAGAACGTGACAAAGACCCCCTTGGTCGCCGGTCAATGGCAACGCGCCAACGGCAAGGCAGAACTGGTGATCACGACCAACAAGACCGCGCCCGAAATCCCCGTCGGCGGCGAACTGAAGCTCCTCTGAGTTGCTTGCGTGGTCGCCCGCAGAGAGTGGACGGCTGTCAAACCGAGAGAACACGATGTCCATTATTGAACTGGATAAGGTCAGCAAGCGGTACGGCGCCCTCCAGGTGACCGACAATGTCTCATTGTCGGTTGCTGCGGGCGAAGCCGTCGGGATCATTGGCCCGAACGGTGCAGGAAAGACGACGCTGTTCAACCTGATTGCCGGGACGACATTGCCTGATGCCGGCACGATCCACTTTGACGGGTCGGACGTGACGCGTGTGCCGGCGCGAAGCCGCTGTCATCGCGGCATTGGCCGTTCGTTTCAGATACCGCATCCCTTCGTCGGCATGACGACCTACGAAAATGTGCTGGTTGGCGCGACATTCGGCGGTCGTACCAGCGAAAAGGCTGGTGCAGCGAAAGCCGTCGAGGTTTTGGAGCTCACGGGCCTTGCAAAGAAGGCCAATACGCTTGCGGGGCAATTGACCTTGCTGGAGCGCAAGCGGCTTGAAATGGCACGCGCACTGGCAAGCTCTCCAAAGCTGCTCCTCCTCGACGAAATTGCCGGTGGTCTCACCGAACCGGAATGCGTCGAGCTTGTCGCTGCGATCAAGAGCGTTCGCAGTCAGGGTGTTTCGATCATCTGGATCGAGCACGTCGTCCATGCGCTCCTCGCGGTCGTCGACCGCATCGCCGTCGTTGACTTCGGACGGAAGATTGCCGATGGCGACCCTGCCAGAACCATGGCCAGCCCCGAGGTTGTTGCGATCTATATGGGTATAGAGGGCGAGGTGGCGCATGCCTGAAGTCGTTCTTTCCACGCATGACTTGATGGCTGGCTACGGAGACTTCCAAGCACTCTTCGGTGTCGATCTGACGCTGAACCGTGGCGAAGTCCTTGCTCTGATCGGCGCAAACGGTGCAGGCAAGAGCACGCTGCTGAAGGCCGTCACCGGTCTGGTTTCCTGTCGGAGCAACATGGTCCGTTTCCACGGCAAGGAAATCGGCGGGCAACGTCCCGACAGGATCGCGCGTGAGGGTATTGCCCTTGTTCCGGAGGGGCGGCGTCTGTTTCGATCGCTGACCGTTGAAGAGAATTTGATCATCGGCGGCGAACGCGCCAAATCCGGCGCATGGACGCTTGAACGCATCTATTCCCTTTTCCCCATCCTGGCCGAACGTCGGAAGAACCCCGGAACGGCATTATCGGGCGGGCAACAGCAGATGGTCGCGATTGGCCGTGCCCTGATGGCGAACCCGGATGTGATCCTCTTCGATGAGATTTCACTCGGTCTCGCGCCTGTCGTCATCAAGGACATCTACACCGTTCTTCCAAAGATCGTCGACAGCGGTGTGTCGGCAATCCTCGTCGAACAAGACGTATCACGCGCGCTCTCTGTGGCTCATCGCTTCGTCTGCATGCAAGAGGGCAAGATCTCCCTGGCAGGGCAGCCATCACAATTCAGCCGAGCCGAAGTCACGGCCGCTTACTTCGGGACTTGACGCCATGGATTGGATCAACGCCATCATTCAGGGAATACTGCTCGGCGGACTATACGCGCTCTTCGCGGCTGGCCTCTCTTTGATCTTCGGCGTTATGCGGCTGGTCAATATCGCACATGGCGATCTTATCGTGCTGGCCGCTTACGTCGCTCTGGTCGTTGTGCAGGCCACCGGCTTGCATCCACTCGCCTTGGCTCTGTTGGTCGTTCCGATCATGGCACTCATTGGTTATGCGCTTCAGCGGTTCCTGCTCAATCCGACAATCGGCAAGGATCTCCTCCCGCCGCTATTGGTGACTTTCGGGATTTCCGTTCTGTTGCAGAACGGGCTGCTGCTGGGGTTCACAGCCGACAGTCGTCGCCTGCCGGCGGGTCCCCTGGAAACCGCCAGCTTCGATGCCTTTTCGGGGCTCACAATTGGTGTCCTGCCATTGCTGATGTTCGTTGTCTCGATCCTGGTGATCTTCGGCCTCGATCGGATCTTCTTTCACACGTCGCTTGGTCGTGCATTTCGTGCCACATCCGATGATGGTGAGGTGGCGCAGCTGATGATGATTGACCGTCGCCACATCTTTGGAATGGCGATGGCACTCTCCCTCGGCGTGGTCGCGATCGCGGGCATATTCCTTGCCATCCGCACGAACTTCGATCCTTCCTCAGGCCCGACAAGACTGATCTTTGGTTTTGAGGCGGTCATCATCGGGGGCCTCGGCAATCTCTGGGGAACGCTCGCCGGCGGCATCGTGCTGGGTGTCGCTCAGGCCATCGGTGCCCAGATTTCGCCTGGATGGCAAATCCTCGCCGGGCACATCGTCTTTTTCATTGTGCTGGCCTTTAGCCCACGCGGCCTTTTCCCGAAAATGGATTGACAAAGATGAGCTTCCGCATCGAACGCTTTACCCCTGCCAGTCATGCGACATCGATCGTCGCATGCCTGGTTCTCATCGGGTTGGTCGCCGCACCATGGCTCACCGGCCGAGCCAATATAAGACTGCTTGGCGAGATGTTCTCGTTCCTGGCTCTGGCCAGCCTTTGGAATCTGCTCTCAGGCTATTGCGGTCTCGTATCCGTCGGCCAGCAAGCCTTCGTCGGTTTCGGCGGATACATGCTGTTTGCGCTCGCGATTTTCTTAGGGTTGGATCCGCTCGCCGCTATCCTCTTGGCCGGTGTCCTTGGGGCGGTCATTGCCGTTCCAATCGGGACCTTGCTGTTTCGGCTTCATGGCGCGTATTTCGCAATCGGAAGCTGGGTGTTTGCAGAAGTGCTGCGACTATCGTTTGCCCAGATTTCTTCGCTCGGCGGCGGCTCGGGATCGAGCCTGCCCACCTCCGTCATTACGGGGATCGCGAGCAGCAGAGAATGGCGCGAAATCCTCATTTATTGGACTGGCCTCGCGCTCGCGGTCGCATCGGTGTTGTTCGTGGTGGTTCTGCTACGCTCGAAGGCCGGACTGGCTTTGACAGGGTTGCGGGACAGCGAGATTGCCTCCGAGAGCCTGGGCATCAATTCCTGGCGCACGAAGATGACGGTCTATGTCAGCGTCGCTGGCCTCACCACCATGGTCGGATCGTTCATCTTCCTGCAGAAGCTTCGCATCTCCCCGGATGCAGCCTTCAGCGTGAACGACTGGACGGCCTATGTGATCTTCATTGCGGTCATTGGAGGCATTGGCACGATAGAGGGCCCTATCATCGGCACGATCGTCTTCTTTCTGCTGCGCGAGACGCTCGCGGATCTGGGGACCACCTATCTGATGATCTTGGGCGCACTTGCCATCGTGATCATGCTCAAGGCGCCGCGCGGCATCTGGGGGACCTTGAGCGAGCGCACCGGCGTCTCGCTCGTGCCCATCCGCCGGCGCGTCATTTTCCAATAGATTTTAAATACGGAACGAGAGGTCTTTGTCTTGAGAGTTTCCAATGAACATATCGACGCCGTGGGCGCGCCAAGCCGATGGCATGTCATGGCTGCCTCGTTCGCCAGTTACGCATTCGATGCCATGGACTTCATGTTACTGGCGCTCGCCTTGCCGCTCATCATCAAGGAGTGGAATCTAAGCTTGGCAGACGCCGGGCTTTTGGGAACGGCCGGCATGATCGGCGTTGGCTTGAGCAGCGTCGTCATCGGCTGGTACTCGGACAATTACGGCCGCCGAAAGGCGCTGATCATCAGCCTGCTCGTGTTTGGCCTGTTTACCGCAGCGGCGGCTCTGGCGCGCGGCTGGACGGACCTGATCATTCTCCGATTTATCGCCGGCCTTGGGCTTGGAGGGGTTTGGGGCGTTGCCGCAGCCTTTATCAACGAGACGTGGCCGAAGCATCTGCGTGGCAGGGTCATTTCGTTCGTATTGAGCGCATGGCCGATCGGCTTTGGCATTGCAGCGGTTCTTGCACATTCCATCATGCCGAACTGGGGGTGGCGGATCCTGTTCCTGTGCGGTGGCGGCGCAATCATCACCGTCATCTATATCTTGTTCTTCGTTCCGGAATCGCAGGTCTGGGCAGAGGAAAGGAAGAAGGCTGCACGGGCGGCCACCAAGCAACGCGCCTCGATTGCCGAGATCTTCTCAGCTGAGCTCCGGCGGAAGACAATCCTTGGCACTATCGCAGCGAGCTGCGCACTGGTCGGCTACTGGGGCACAAACACGTGGCTACCGACCTATCTGGTGCAGGAGCGCGGCCTGGATGCCAGCCATATGACGATTTTCATTATCATGCTCAACGTAGGCATGTTCGTCGGCTACCAGATTTTTGGCTTTCTTGCCGACAAGATCGGCCGCCGCACATCGCTTCTGATTTGCTTTGCAGGCGCGACGATCATGTTGCCGATCTACGCGTCGATCCATGACAACAATTTGTTGTTCTGGATGGGCCCGCTATTGGCGATCTTCTTTGCCTATGCTGGTCCGTTTGGATCGTACTTTCCGGAACTCTATCCTGCCCGGGTGCGTGGGACAGGGGCAGGCTTTTGCTTCAACGTCGGCCGGGGCATCTCCGCATTCGCCCCATTCGTGCTGGGCCAGGTCGGAACGCGTTATGGGCTGGCAATGGGGATAGGACTTTGCGCGATTGGTTTCCTTGGGGCTGGCGTGACCATGCTCTTTCTCCCGGAAACCAGGGGTGCTCGCACCTTGCTGCCGGATAGCGACAACGCCAGTGAGGCTGTGCAGCGGTCATAGCGCAAGCGACGGCACGGGGCGCCTCGTTCGCCCCGTGCCTGCAATACAGCAGGAGCGGCAATCCGCTCATCGAAAGGAACCGACATGGCTGACTTGTCCAAAAAAGTTATTATCACCTGTGCAGTGACCGGGGGCATTCACACGCCCACAATGTCAGACGCGCTCCCATTCACGCCGGAAGATATCGCCCGCCAGTCTATCGAGGCCGCGGAAGCCGGCGCCTCCATTCTCCATTTGCACGCCCGCAATCCCGAAGATGGCCGGCCGACACCCGATCCGGCCGTGTTCATGCAGTTCCTGCCGCGCATCAAGCAGTCGACCGACGCCGTGATCAACATCACCACCGGCGGCGGACTGAACATGACCGTCGAAGATCGTCTCGCCGCCCCGCTGATCGCCAAGCCGGAAATGTGCTCGCTCAACATGGGGTCGATGAACTTCGGCATCTATCCGCTGGCGGATCGGTATTCCAACTGGAAATACGATTGGGAGGAGCCTTACCTGCGCGGCACGGACGATTTCATCTTCAGAAACACCTTCAGGGACATCGAGCGTATCCTCAAAATCCTTGGAGAGGAGCACGGCACCAAGTTTGAGCACGAGTGCTACGACGTCGGCCATCTCTACAATCTTGCTCACTTCGTTGATCGTGGGCTCGTCAAAGGCCCGTTCTTCGTTCAGATGATCTTCGGCATTCTGGGTGGGATCGGCCCCGAGTTGGACAATCTCATGTTCATGAAACGAACCGCAGACCGTCTTTTCGGCGATCAGTACCGTTGGTCCGTCTTAGCCGCGGGTCGGTTCCAGATGCCATTTGCGACGCAATCGGCCATGCTTGGCGGTTCTGTCCGCGTCGGACTTGAAGACTCGCTCTATATCGGACGCGGAAAGCTCGCAAATTCCAATGCGGAGCAGGTTGGCAAGATAAAGGCGATCCTTCAAGAACTTGGGCATGAGGTCGCGACCCCGGCTGAGGCCCGTCAAATCCTGGGCCTGAAGGGTGGCGATCAGGTTGGGTTCTGACTAAGGTACGGGCCAAAAGAGGTCGAGGTTCGATTCATGACTGACGCGGTAAAGAGCAACGATGACAGCCGTTCCGGCATCCAGGTGATCGCGCGAGCAGCAGCGATCCTCAGGAGCTTGAAGAACGAAAGTGACGGCTTGAGTCTTGGGCAGATTGCCGATCGCGTCAATCTGCCACGCTCGACTGTTCAGCGTATCGTCGGGGCGCTGCAGACTGAGCGGCTCGTGATTGCGGCAAGTCCGGACCGGGGCATTCGCCTTGGCCCGGAGATCGGTGCTCTGGCGGATTCGGCGCGGATTGATGTCCTCGAAATGCTGCGGCCGTATCTGGTCGAGCTGGCACGAAGGACCAAGGAGACAGTCGATCTTGCCGTGTTCAGATCGAAGCGGCTTGTATTCGTCGATCAAATCCCGGGCACGCATCGGCTGCGGACCGTTTCGTTCGTTGGGGAGAACTTTCCGCTCTGCGACACGGCCAACGGCAAGGCTTGCCTTGCCAAGCTGAGCGACACGCAAATTCTCGCCCGCCTCCAGGAGGAGCAGCCTTCCATTGCGGAGAATGCGGCAGCCCTTCGGACCTATAAGGCGGAGATCGAGATGATCCGATCTACCGGAATTGCGTTCGACCGAGACCAGCACACCGACGGAATTTCGGCGGTCGGCGCGGCCTTCTACGACCTTCAGGGAGACCTCTACGCTATCTCGGTGCCGACCCCGAGCGCACGATTTCATTCGCACGAGAAGCTACTCATCAATGAACTGAGCCGCACGCTCGCACTAATAGTCGCGCTGGAGATTTTCCGGGCGAATTGAGGGAAGTTACACCGGTGGCGGCAGCGTCAGGAAGGGCGGGGTGTTTCTGACCGTCAAGGCCGTGTTCAACCGGCTCTCGCGCATCTTGCCTGCGGTCTATTCCAAGTTCGGCGATGGAAGGATTGGGGCCATGGATTGGTCCGTGGCTCTATCTCCACTGTATGGCTGCTCGTCGTGCAGAAGCGCAATCGGCAAGCATGGGTGGAGTAAGGAAAATGCCGCAAGATGGACTGCGGCGTTAAGCTGTCGGAGGGCGTCGAGCAACGGCAACAGCTTGTCGTCCGCTAGGAGCCGACGGAAGAGCTGCTCGTTTCGTGGGTCTATCTACGGTCGCTGATCAACAAGCTGGCCCACGGGCGGATAGGTGTTTTTGCCAATCCGACCACATGCCCCTTGAAACGTGCTGGCTGATTGCTTCGAGGAGCGGCGGTGAGCCGCTTCCGGCATATCAGGCAACAAGCCCACCATGAATTGCGTCAAAGCGCCTCGAAGCACATGGCAACACCCATGCCGCCGCCGATGCACAGCGTGGCAAGTCCCTTGCGGGCGCCGCGGCGCTTCATTTCGAACAGCAGCGTGTTGAGAACGCGCGCGCCGGACGCGCCGATCGGATGACCGATGGCAATCGCGCCGCCATTGACGTTGACGATCGACGTATCCCAGCCGAGATCCTTGTTGACGGCGCAAGCCTGGGCAGCAAAGGCTTCGTTGGCCTCGACCAGATCGAGATCGCCAACGGACCAGCCGGCCTTTTCCAGAGCCCTGCGGGATGCCGGAATGGGGCCGGTGCCCATGATCTGCGGATCGACGCCAGCCGTTGCCCAGGAAACGATGCGCGCGAGCGGCTGAATGCCGCGGCGCGAGGCTTCCGCCTCGGTCATCAGCACCGCAGCAGCCGCGCCGTCATTCAGGCCGGAGGCGTTGCCGGCAGTCACGGTGCCTTCCTTGTCGAAGGCCGGGCGCAGCTTCACCATGCCGTCCAGCGTCGCGCCATGGCGGATATATTCGTCGGCATCGACGGTTACTTCGCTCTTGCGCGTCTGGATCGTGAAGGGGACGATCTCATCCTTGAAGCGCCCCGCCTTCTGGGCGGCTTCCGCCTTGTTCTGCGAGGAAACGGCGAACTGGTCCTGCTCCTCGCGGGAAAGCTGCCACTGGCGGGCGACGTTTTCCGCCGTGATGCCCATGTGGTAGCCGTAGAAG
>NZ_JARWLA010000024.1:0-106052 GCF_047445805.1 Rhizobium sp. BR 314
GGTAATCACGGCGTCACCAAGCAGGGAATTACGCCGTTCCCGCCTTCCGTCACGCAGCAGATGGTGGAGAATTTCGCCGCCGGCGGCGCTGCGATCAACCAGATCTGCGTCACCTATGATCTCGGTCTGAAGATCTTCGACCTTGCGCTGGATTTTCCGACGGCTGACATCACCGAGGAGCCGGCGCTCAGCGAGCGCGACTGCGCGGCGACCATGGCTTTCGGCATGGAAGCGATCGCCGGTGGCACGGATCTGCTCTGCATCGGCGAAATGGGCATCGGCAATACCACGATCGCCGCGGCGATCCACTATGCGCTCTACGGCGGCAAGGCGGAAGACTGGGTCGGGCCAGGAACTGGCTCCGAGGGCGAGATGCTGAAGCGCAAGATCGCTGCAGTCGAGAAGGCTGTTGCACTTCATCGCGCTCACCTTTCCGATCCGCTCGAAATCCTGCGCCGCCTCGGTGGGCGCGAAATTGCCGCCATGGCCGGCGCTATCCTGGCCGCACGCATGGAACGCATCCCCGTCATCATCGACGGCTATGTCGCAACGGCTGCCGCCTCCGTTCTTAAGGCTGCCAACCCGGCCGCGCTCGATCACTGCCTGATCGGCCATGTCTCGGGAGAGCCGGGTCATCTGAAGTCGATCGAGAAGCTCGGCAAGACGCCGCTTCTGGCGCTTGGCATGCGCCTTGGGGAGGGCACCGGTGCGGCGCTCGCCGCCGGCATCGTCAAGGCCGCCGCGGCATGCCACTCTGGCATGGCGACATTCGCCAGCGCGGGCGTCACCAACAAGCATTGACGGGATGTGGTGGCGAAGTGCCGAAATGGCATTTCGCCACCGATTTTGCTGTGGAACTATCGGTTCGCGTCATAAATCTGTAATGAATTCTGAAAGGCGTTCAGACGTGGCGTCTTGCTTCAATGGAAGCGAGGCAGTATTCGCAAGGCGTCTAAATTTGCAGTCGGGACATTACGGCGGAGCTGGCATGGCCGAGTTTTCGAAACCCACAGTCACCAAGGAAACCGGAATCCGGCACTTCTTCGCCGCCGCCAGCTATTCATGGGGCGGTTTTCAACGGCTGCTTCAGGAATCGGCTTTCCGTCAGGAACTGCTATTTGCGGGGATTTCACTGATCCTGCTGATCGTCGTCGGGGCGAGCCTAGGAGAAATCGTCATCGCCTTGGTGCTTTTTCTCGGCGTCTTCGCGATCGAGGCGATGAATACGGCCGTCGAAGAGGTCATCGACCGCATCTCACCCGAGATTTCCAACGTCGGCAAGCATGCCAAGGATCTCGGCTCATTCGCGGTACTTTGCATGCTGGTCGCTTCCGGCCTGTACATGCTTTACGTCATCGGCAATCATCTGTTTTTCCGCTAGAGCCGGATGATTTTAGGTCGAGTCCACCTAAAATCTGAATCCTCTCTAGAATCAAAGAAGTAGAGCATGATACCGTCCGAAAACCGCTTACACTTTTCGGCATCATGCTCTAAGCGCAGAACATCAGATCTCAGGCGAAGCTCTTCTTGCGACGTCCGGCAAGCGGCGCATCTTCCACGGCTGGCAGGCTTTGCAGCACGCGCTTGGCCGGCAGGATTGCGATGACTTCGGTGCCCTCGCGCAGCTTCGATTTCAGCACGAACTGACCATCATGCTTGGCGAGGATCGCCTGCACGATCGGCAGGCCGAGGCCGGTGCCTTGCTCGGCGCTCTTGATGGCGATCGAGCCCTGGCCGAAAGCAGAGAGCACCACGGGAATTTCCTCTTCGGGAATGCCGGGGCCGTTGTCCTTGATCGCCACATACTCGCCGCCACCCGCCGTCCAGCCGACCTTGACGGTGATTTCGCCGCCCTGTGGGGTGAATTTCACCGCATTCGACAGCAGATTGAGGATGACCTGGCGCATCGACTTTTCGTCCGCCCAGACGGAAGGAAGCTGCGGCTCGATCTGCGAGGAGATGGCGATGTTCTTGGCGCGGGCGCGCAGCTGCACCATGCCGATGCAATCTTCCGCGATATCGAGCAGCGAGATGGATTCCTCGTTCAGCTCGTATTTTCCAGCTTCGATGCGCGAGAGGTCGAGGATTTCGTTGATCAGGTTCAGCAGATGCTGCCCGGATCGATGGATGTCGGTGGTGTATTCCCGGTAGGTCGGGTTGTTGAGTGGCCCCATCACTTCGGCGGACATGACTTCGGAGAAGCCAAGAATGGCGTTCAGCGGCGTTCTCAGCTCATGCGACATGGAGGCGAGGAAGCGCGATTTGGCGAGATTTGCTTCCTCCGCACGGCGGCGCGCCTCGTCGGACATGGAATTTGCGACCTCCAATTCAGCGATCAGATCGTCCTTTTCCGATTGGAAGGAGAGAATCTTCAGGTTGGATTGGAACATTCTGTTGGTGATGAAGGTGAAGAAGATCACCGCGACGGAGATGGCTGCAGTCAGCGCTATGTCCGAGGGCTTTCGGGTCAGGATTGCGGTGACGACAAGCACGACCGTAGGCGGCGCATATGCGAAGGGCACGGCACGCGGCAGCATGAAGCTTGCCATGGCCGTGATGCAGATCGCCACCAGCAGGGTGGTGCCCTTGTAGAAGCTGAAACTGTCTCCGCCGCAGGTCGAGCAATTCTGCATTGCGAAAATCGCCCAGCAGAGGCCAGTCAGAAGCTGTCCGAGCAACAGGAGCTGCCGCCACTTCCTGGCGCTTTCGAGTGTCATCTCCTGCTTTTTGGCCCGTCTGCCGAGCAGCATGTTGATGGCATGCGCCACCAGGATCGGAACGGTCCACAGGAAAATGGCGGCATCGCGGGTGAGGTAAACCCCAAGTGCTGCGACGACGACGACAAAGATCGGCACTATCGCTGCGCTCTGCAGGAGCGTGTCGATGTGCATGTCCATGAGTTCGCGGTCGAAATTGCTGCTATGCCCCGTCTGCAGGCGCTCACGCGTCTGCCGCACGGCCTTCGACACAGCCCGGTTGCGGTGGCTGCGTGATCGGTCGACGATGTTTTTATCTGTCGATGTGCTAGCGCCGGTTCTCATGGTTTCATTGAAACTTGGTCTTAGTGAGATTAGAGACTACCGGCCAATTCTTAAGAAGATGCTGCGGAGAAATGTTTTGTTTGCCATCTTCGCCAAGGATTTGTTGTTAAAGGAGGCAAGAACGTGATGCGGTCAGGCCGCCTTTTTCGCGACGGCGTGGCCACATTTGCTTTGCTCGGCATTCTCTCTCTGCTCGCGTCGAAACTGAATAACCGGCCGGAACCCGTTCAAACTGGCGAATTTTACGTCATCGATGGAGATACGCTTTCCGCCAATGGCGAGCGTTTGCGGCTCAAGGGTATCGATGCGCCTGAATATCGGCAACCATGTCGGCGCGATGGCGCCGATTGGGCGTGCGGCGAAGAGGCACGCAAGGCTCTTGTCACAATCGTTAAAACTGGTCGGCCGGAATGCCGGGGAGGAGAGAGGGATCGCTACGGTCGCCTGCTGGTGACATGCGTGGTTGGCGATGTCGATATCAATGCCGCATTGGTCCGCACTGGCATGGCACTGTCCTATGGTGGTTATGCCGCTGAAGAGCGGATAGCACGTCAGGCGAAACTAGGCGTGTGGGCCGGCGATTTCGAGCGCCCGGCCGACTATCGTCGCGAGGAACGTGGCAAACAATCTGCAGCCGGTGGTCCGATGAAGGGTCTGATCGACTATATCTCACAGTCTATAGGATGGGGTTCGCATGGCGAATGAAGCAGAGCTGCAGACGCTGGGCCTGGAGATCGCCGCCTGCCGCTTCTGTCGAGATATGCCGGCGAAGGGTGAAGCGGACCGGCTGCCCCACGAGCCGCGACCGGTCGCCACGCTTTCGTCGACGGCACGCATCCTGATTGCCGGGCAGGCGCCGGGTCTGCGCGTCCACGAGAGTGGTCTCGCCTTCAACGATGCATCGGGCGATCGCTTGCGGCAGTGGTTGAATGTCGACCGCGAAAGTTTCTACGATCCCGATCATTTTGCCATTCTGCCGATGGGCTTCTGCTTTCCCGGCTACGATGCGGCCGGCAGCGATTTGCCGCCGCGCAAGGAATGCGCGCCACTATGGCGGCAAAGGGCCATGCATGCGATGCCGCAGATCGAGCTGATCCTGACCATCGGGCAATACGCCCAGGCATGGCATCTGGGTCTGGAACGGAAAGCCTCGATGACGGAAACGGTCGCGGATTGGCGGCGCTATCTTCTGACTAATCGGTCGCCGGCCATATTGCCGCTGCCGCACCCGAGTTGGCGCAATAGCGGCTGGCTGAAGCGTCATCCCTGGTTCGAGACGGAGCTGCTTCCGACATTGCAAGAACGTGTGAGAATCCTCATTTCTTGAAACAAGTTTCTTTTCTTGTCCCCAAAATAGGCTATAGAGAGAATATAATTCGAAGGGATGCTAAAAATGGACCGTCTTGACCGCAAAATCCTGCGCCTCCTGCAGGAGGACTCCACTCTGGCCGTGGCCGACCTTGCCAAGAAGGTCGGATTGTCGACGACGCCGTGCTGGCGCCGCATCCAGAAGATGGAAGAGGATGGCGTCATTCGCCGCCGCGTGGCCCTGCTCGATCCGGAAAAGGTCAACACCAAGGTCACGGTTTTCGTTTCCATCCGCACCAATAGCCACTCCATCGAATGGCTGAAGCGCTTCTCCGAGGTGATTGCAGATTTCCCGGAAGTGGTCGAGTTCTATCGCATGAGCGGCGACGTCGACTATCTGCTGCGCGTGGTCGTTCCGGACATCGCCGCTTACGACGCCTTCTACAAGCGGATGATCGCCAAGATCGAAATTCGCGACGTTTCCTCGGCCTTTGCGATGGAGCAGATCAAGTATTCGACGGAACTGCCGCTCGATTACATGCTGATCGAGAATGCCAAGTCCAACGAGGACTGAAATCGGCTGAGCGCCGCTTCGAGGAGGCGCTCAGCTTAGCCCCTGAACCGGGGCGGCTTTCTTATTTCTTGTCCAGGCGCGCGAGCAGCGAGGAGGTATCCCAGCGATTGCCCCCCATCGCCTGGACGTCGCCGTAGAACTGATCGACGAGAGCCGTGAGCGGCAGCTTGGCCTGATTACGGCGCGCTTCCTCCAGCACGATGCCCAGATCCTTGCGCATCCAGTCCACGGCGAAGCCGAAGTCATATTTGCCGGCATTCATGGTCTTGTGGCGGTTCTCCATCTGCCAGGAGCCGGCAGCACCCTTGGAAATGACCTCCACGACCTTTTCGATATCGAGCCCGGCCTGCTTGCCGAAGTGGATGCCTTCGGCCAGGCCCTGGACGATGCCGGCGATGCAGATCTGGTTGATCATCTTGGTCAGCTGGCCAGCGCCGACCGACCCCATCAGGCCAACCATACGGGCATAGGCGTCGATCACGGGGCGAGCCTTCTCGAAGACAGCCTCATCGCCACCGCACATGACTGTGAGAACGCCATTTTCCGCGCCAGCCTGTCCGCCGGAAACCGGAGCGTCGATGAAGTCGATCCTCCTATCCTTGGCTGCTGCATAGAGTTCGCGGGCAACTTCGGCGCTGGCGGTCGTGTTATCGATAAGGACCGTCCCAGCCTTCATCGTTGAGAGGACGCCATTTTCGCCCGTCGTTACCGAACGCAGATCGTCGTCATTGCCGACGCAGGTGAAGACGAAGTCGGCGCCTTCGGCAGCTTCAGCCGGGGTAGGGGCGAACTTGCCGTCATATTGCTTGGCCCATGCCTCAGCCTTGGCGGCGGTCCGGTTATAGACGGTAACGTCGTGTCCGCCCTTGATCTTTAGATGCCCGGCCATGGGATAGCCCATGACGCCCATGCCGATGAATGAGACCTTTGCCATTCTTGTAACTCCCTGACCGAATTTGACTCGAAGGCTTAGCTGAAAGCCCGATGAGGCGAAAGACTGATCGGCGGAGGAACTTGTCACCGTGGTATGGCATTTGGAATTCTGTTTCTGATTTTCCTAATTTGTGAAATGAAATTTCGCCATGCTTTAGAAACTTCATAAATTCCTTTGTCGATATAATCTATGGATTTGCGATCCTTAGATATCGACAACAAGCCGATGACCGCGAGGGCGGCAGGGCCTTATGAAAAGGGATCTCCGATGATTTCGCGCAGACACACACTCGGCCTCCTGGGCGCCACGGCAGCCACCCTCGCTTTACCCTCGATCCGTTCGGCGCGCGCAGCGGCCGCGACAACACTCCGCATCGGCTGGCAGAAGAATGGCGTCCTGGCGCTTGCCAAACGCAAGGGGGCGCTGGAAAAGCGGCTCTCCGATCGCGGTATCTCCGTCGAATGGTCGGAGTTCACCTCCGGGCCGCCGCTCCTCGAAGCGCTCGGGGCAGGTGCGCTCGACTTTGGCGCCACCGGAGATGTGCCGCCGCTTTTTGCGCAGGCCGCCAACGGCAACCTCCTTTATGTCGGCCTCTATAGCGGCAGTCCCGAAGGCTCGGCCATTCTGGTTCGCAAGGATTCGCCGATCCAGACGCTCGCCGACTTGAAGGGCAAGAAGGTCGCCTTCAAGCGCGGTTCCAGCGCCCATAACGTTACCGTCAAGGCGCTGCGCAAGGGAGGGCTTGGTATCAGCGACATTCAGGCACTCGACCTTGCGCCGCCGGACGCTTCCGCAGCCTTCAAGACCGGCGCGATCGATGCTTGGTCCATCTGGGATCCTTATCTCGCCATCGCCGAGGCTGATCCGGACACCCGCATCTTGACGACCGCACGTGGCATCGTCGACTCCTTCAGCTATTTCCTGGCAAACGCCGATTTCACCAAGGGCAACCCGCAGGTCATCGTCGACGTTATCGACGAGCTTGCAAAGGTCGGAGCGGCGGCTCAATCCAATCTCGACGAAAGCATCGCCGCGCTTGCCGAAATTACCGGCGTTCCCTCGACAATAACACGGGTGACGTTGACGCGCCCCGGCGCCAATCTCGGCAGCGTCTCGACCATCACTGACGCCGCCATCGCCTATCAGCAGGGGCTGGCCGACGAGTTCTACAATCTCGGTGTCATCCCGAGAAAACTTAGCATCACCGATATCGTCTGGCGACCAAAGGCGAGTTGATAAGGGCATGGGATGCCGCGGCGACCTGCGGCCGAACACTACGGGCGAGGGTCGTTTCGGCAAAAATATTCCGTCCGGCACACGACAATAGAAAATCTGCATTGTCGATATAATCCATAGTCTATGTCACTATCCGTAACGAGCATCGGGAAGTGGCTTCCGATCACGCGCATCCAGAAGACAGGAAAACGTCATGACCGCGACCGAAAAACCCATCGATTTCCTCTGGTTCATTCCGACATCCGGCGACGGCACCTATCTCGGCACCGCCGATCTCAATCGGGGGCCCGAGATCGGCTATCTCCAGCAGATCGCGCAGGCGGTCGATCGGCTCGGCTATTCCGGCGTACTGCTGCCAACGGGCGTTTCCTGCGAGGAATCCTTCGTCACGGCGGCTGCGCTTTCTGCCCATACGCAGAAGCTGAAGTTCCTGGTTGCGATCCGGCCGGGCACGGCGTCGCCGGCCTATTACGCGCGCCTCGCCTCGACGCTCGACCGCGTTTCGAACGGTCGCGTGCTCCTCAACATCGTTGTTGGCGGCAGTCCTGCGGAGCTGGCGGGCGACGGTATTCATCTCGAGCATGACGAGCGCTATGCCCATGCCGACGAATTCTTCCATGTCTGGGAGGAGTTGCTGGAGAAGGGGTCTTCGACCTTTGAAGGCAAATATATCAAGGCGACCAATGCGCGGCTCGGCCTGCCGCCGGTGCAGGCGCCGCGGCCGCCGCTCTATTTCGGCGGCTCTTCCGATGCCGGTATCGACTTCTCCGTCGGTCGGGTCGACAAGTATCTGACCTGGGGCGAGCCGCCGGCACAGGTGGCTGAAAAGATCGAAAAGGTGCGCGCCGCGGCGGCCAAGCGTGGCCGCGAAGTGAGCTTCGGCATCCGCCTCCACTTCATCGTTCGCGAGACGGATGAGGAAGCATGGGCCGCCGCCGAGAAGCTGATTTCCAAGCTCGACGACGAGACGATCCGCGAGGCGCAGGAGCAATTCGTCACGCAGTCGGATTCCGTCGGGCAGAAGCGTATGGCGGCGCTGCATGGCGGCCGTCGCGACAAGCTCGAAGTGTCGCCGAACCTCTGGGCTGGTGTCGGCCTGGTGCGCGCCGGCGCCGGGACGGCACTGGTGGGCTCGCCGAAGACGGTGGCTGCAAGGCTGCGGGAGTATCAGGAGCTTGGCATCGAAACGGTGATCGGCTCCGGCTATCCGCATCTGGAAGAAGCCTATCGTGTGGCGGAACTCCTATTCCCCGAGCTTGGCCTGAGCCGCGAGGAGCAGCGCGCCGGATTCCGCAACGAATTCGGCGCCAAACAGATCTTCGCCGGCGGCAGCCATGGCGGCAATCTGAAGGTGGTTTCCGGCTCGTAACGCCATCCGTCCAGGGAGATCCTCATGTCGGCATTCGATACGTCCTTCGTCCGTGTAGGCTCAGAGCGTCGCGCCCAGCCAGTCAAGGCCAGGAGACAAGCCATCTCTCTGCAGGGATTTCTGTCTTTTTTGCTGCCAATCGTCGTTGTCGCGGCGTGGCAGCTCGGCTCATCGGCTGGCTGGATCTCCACCCGCATCATGCCATCACCGGCAGCTGTCGTGGTCGCCTTCTGGCAGACCACGATCTCCGGCCAATTGCCGAACAATATCCTCGTCAGCGCCAGCCGCGCTTTTGCGGGGCTGCTGGTCGGCGGCGCAATCGGCTTTCTCCTCGGCATCGCCAACGGCGTATCGAAACTCTCCGAGCAGCTGACGGATACGACGCTGCAGATGCTGCGCACCATTCCACACCTCGCCATGGTGCCGCTCGTCATCCTCTGGTTCGGTATCGGCGAGGAGTCGAAGCTGTTCTTGACGGCGCTCGGCGTGCTCTTCCCGATCTATCTCAACACCTATCATGGCGTGCGCAATGTCGATAGCGGGCTGATCGAGATGGGACGGGTCTATGGCATGAGCAACTGGACGCTATTCCGGAAAGTGATCTTTCCCGGTGCCTTGCCGTCCATCCTTGTCGGGCTGCGCTTCGCGCTCGGGATCATGTGGCTGACGCTCATCGTGGCGGAATCGATCGCGGCGTCGTCAGGCATCGGTTACATGGCCAACAATGCACGCGAATTCGGCATGACCGACGTAGTCGTCCTGACGCTGGTCGTCTACGCCATCCTCGGCAAGCTCGCCGATGTCGTCGCACGGACGATCGAGCGTAGGGCTCTGCGATGGAATCCAGCCTATCAGAATTGAGGATCCTGTCATGAGTGTCACCATACTCGATCGCGCACCGACGGACGCCGAACATGCGGTTCCGAGAGCTGCGGGTGCTGCGGCCATCCATATCAGGGGCCTGGAGAAGAGTTTCGGAAACAATCGCGTCCTGCGCGGCATAGATCTCGATATTCCTGCCGGTCAGTTCGTTGCTGTCATCGGCAAGAGCGGCTGCGGCAAGAGTACATTGCTGCGCATTCTGATGGGGCTGGAAGAGCCGAGTGCCGGGCATCTGCGCTTCGAGGCGTCCGATCGCAGCAATACACAGCCCAATACTCGCATCGTCTTTCAGGAGCCGCGCCTGCTGCCATGGCTTTCCGTCGCCGACAATGTTGCAGTCGGTCTGGGGGAGGGTGTGCCGCAGGAGGTGTCCCGCAAGGAGACTGCATCCGTCCTTTCCGAAGTCCAGCTCGCCGAAAAGACTGGCGAATGGCCCTCCAACCTTTCCGGCGGGCAAAAGCAGCGCGTTGCGTTGGCGCGCGCACTCGTCAGCAAGCCAGGAATCCTCGCGCTTGATGAGCCGCTTGGCGCATTGGATGCGCTCACCCGCATCAGCATGCAGGAATTACTGAACCGCGTCTGGCGCGAGCTTGGTTTTACAGCGGTGCTTGTCACGCACGACGTTAGCGAAGCGGTGCATCTGGCGGATCGGGTCGTGGTGTTGGATGAGGGCAGGATCGTGCTCGATCTCGACATTCCTTATCCTCACCCCCGCCGTCACGGTAATCCCGCACTGGCGGAGCTCGAAGGGCAGCTTCTGGGCGCCATTCTTGGTGGCGCCAGGGGTTAATTCGGCCTGCCATCGTCTCCTTCGACATAGAGCCTGAGGTTGTCGAAGCCGATTTCCGTGCCCATCAGTCTTGAGCCGTTGTCGCTGTAGCCGTCGAGGAATACGACCTGTTCGACGAAGGTCATCTTCGTGCCGCCGGGTTCCGGGGCGAAGCTGACCGTTGCCAGCGATACGGAAATTCTGACCTCATCGAGCATCATGTCGAAGGCGTAGATGAAGCGCTCATTCTGGATGACGTCGATATAGCGCGCCTCATAGGCATGCACGACACCATCCGTTGCGGCGGTGCGGTTGCTTTCACTGCCGCCGGAGCGGAAGTCGAGCTGGAAATCCAGCTGCTTCCACTCACCATGGCAGGCAAACCATTGCTGCTTGTGTTCGGGGATTGCCCAGGCATTGAAGACGCGTGACAGCGGCGCCTTGAAGTGACGCTCGATGGTGATCGTCGTATGGTCTGTCGATCTTGCACTCATTCGTCCGTCTCCGTCGAAGCATCGGCCAGAAAGATGTCGAGCCGGTCGAAGGTTCTGTTCCAGGATGCCTTGCGTTCGGTAATCCATCGCTCGACGGCTGCAAGCGCCTCCTTGCGAAGATGAAAAGTCCGCACCCGGCCCGCTTTTTTCGAAAGAACCAGCCCGCTGGTTTCCAGCACCTGTAGATGTTTCATCACGGTCGGCAATGCCATGTCCAGGGGCTGAGCCAATTCAGTGACGGACGCAGGTCCGCGCCCAAGCCTGTCGATCATACCGCGCCGGCTTTGATCGGACAGGGCCTGGAACATGCGGTCGAGTGCTTGCGCGTCTTCAAGCATTCGGTTTTTCCGGCCGGAATTGCGCCGGCAGTTTCTCACTATAGGGATACATGTGGAAATAGGGCATGGCTTCCTCCAGGACGCGGGCAAAGGATGGGCGGTTGAGGAGGCGCTTGTAGTAGGCCTTCAGCCGCGTATGTTCCTCGCCGAATGGAAGAACGGTTTCAGCATAGAACAGGCCTGGTGCTGCGGCGCAATCAGCCATCGTCAAGTTGTCGCCGGTGATCCAGGTCTTGCCGTCCAGCTGCTTCTCGATCATTCCATAGGCGGTGCGCAGCAATGCCTGCGCCTCGGCAACGCCCTGCGGGCTTCGATCGCCATCTGCCCGGCGCACGTCGGCGACGATTCTCTGCATCGGGTCCTGAACGTATAGGTCGAAGAAGCGGTCCCAAAGCCGCACGCACAGCGCATCGGTGGGATCTGTCGGCAATAGTGGTGATGCGCCGGGGTAGTGCCTATCGAGATACTCGATGATGATGCTGGTTTCCGGGACGGTGCTGTCGAGTGCGTCATCGCGAAGCACCGGGAATTTGGCGAGCGGCCAGAGGCGCACCAGCGATGCGCGCGATCCCTCATTGCCGAGATCGATGATCTGGCTCTCGAACGGCGTGCCGTTTTCATAAAGCGCCATCAGCACCTTGTGGCAGAATGAGGCGAGGGGATGCTGGTAGAGTGTGAGCGACATTGGGCGGCCTTTCCAAAACCAAGAGCGAGTTAAAACTTATCTAATTGGCTAAGTATCAACTCGATGATTGTTGGGCAAGAAAATAGTTATCCATATGGATAACTATTTTCCACTTGAAGCCGGCGATGTCAATCGGCGAGGCGACGGGCGATGATCAGATGACCCGGTGTCGGCTGGCCGTCTTCCATCCGCACATTGATGTCGGTGATTTCGACAAGCTCGAATCCGGTCGCCGTCAGCCGTTCGCGAACATAAGCTTCGGCATGTGCAAAGCGCTGATGCGGGCCTACCATGTAGGAGCGTCCCGCCATCGTCGCTTCGGGCAAAGTCTCGGAGGAGAAGATGAAGAGGCCACCCGGCGTCATATTTTCCGCTGCGCCGAAAAACAGCGGTTCCAACGCGCCGAGATAAGGCAGAACGTCGGTGGCGGTTATGAGGTCGAAGGGCTCCTCGTCATTGTCGTCAAGGAAATCCTCGACCTCAGCCACGAAAAGCGTCTCATAGACGTCTTTCTCATGGGCGACTTCGACCATGTTTTCAGAGATATCGATGCCGGTGATGTCATCGACGATATCCCGCAGGGTGCTGCCGGTCAGGCCCGTGCCGCAGCCGAGATCGAGCATGCGCTTGAACGGACCGAGACCGAGCGTCTGCAGGCGCTGGCGAACAAGAACCGGAACGTGGTAGCCGAGCTGCTCGACGAGCACGTCTTCGAAGACTTCGGCATGCTGGTCGAACAGCGTCTCGACATAAGCGTCGGGCGCCTTTACCGGCGTTTCACCGCGGCCCATCGAAGCGATGCGCACAGCGGCGCCGCCGTGGTCTTCCGGATCGAGCGCGAGAACCTCTTCATAGGCCTTGACCGCGGCGTCGATATCGCCCGCCTTTTCCAGCGCCAATGCCCGATTATAGGCTTCCGCCAGCGCGTCTTCGTCGATCTTCTTCTTTGCCATGGTTCAGCAGCCCTTCTGTTTGTTCTGCAGGCATTAAAATGCCTGATCAGCTTTTGCAATGCTTGCGACGGAGGCGCAGAATATCGCGACCGACGACGGAAAGTTTTGGGGCGCTATCCGAACAAAAAAACAAGGGAGGAACAACAATGGATACCGAACTGACTGCACCGAATTCGACAGGCGGCCCGACCGAGCGCAGCCGTCCCTCGCTGCCGTCAACATCGGCGGAAGTCACGAATACGCTGACCCATTATTATCGCGGCGAGCTTGCGCGGATGACGAGCTGGCGCGATCGCATCGACCGGACGTCGAACTGGGCGATCACGGTGGTTGCGGCCCTGCTGTCCGTATCCCTGTCGACACCTTCGTCGCATCACGGGGTGCTGCTGTTCGGGATGATGCTGATCACGTTGCTGCTGATGATCGAGGCGCGGCGATATCGCTTTTTCGATGTCTACCGTTCGCGGGTGCGCCAGCTTGAGCGGCATTATTTTGCGCAGATCCTGGCACCACAGGCCGATCCTAATTTCGATTGGGCGTTGCCGATTGCGACCAGCCTGCGTGCCCCGCGGCTGTTGCTCAGTTACGCTGAGGCTGCGCAGCGACGGTTGCGGCGCAATTACTGCTGGATGTACGCGATCCTGCTTCTTGCCTGGATCCTGAAAATCTCGACGCCAAGACTGCAAACGGATGCTTCCGTGCAGGAGGCGGCACACTCATGGAGCTATGTCACCGACAATGCGGCTCTTGGGCCGATCTCCGGCTGGTTCGTTATAGTGCTCGTCGCAGCTTTCTATGCCGCCGTTCTCTACGGCACGCTCCATCGTGGGCCGGATGATGGGGACTTCATCCATGGCGAAGCGCATGTCTGACAGCGGCGTTGTCGCCGCGCGGCAGCGTTGCGCGCTCGGATATCGTCTCAATGCAGGATGAATTCGCCTTTCAGAGCCCGCCACTCGGTCGCCGAGATCAGTTTGCGGTGAACGTAGCGGACCGAATGCAGCGGCCCGTCAAGCGTCTCCTGCCAGAACTTCAGGAAACCGCGCATTTCCGGGAAGTTCGGCGCAAGGTCATAGTCCTGCCAGATGTAGGTTTGGAGAAATTGCGGATGGTCGGGCAGACGGTACAGGATTTGCGCCGTCGTCAAGCCATAGCCTCGCAACTGCTTCTGCATGTCGTCGTGCATGAGCTTTCTCTTTCCATTCTTGTTCGTGACTCATGGTCACTAAGATATGGAAACAGCTCAAGGTAAACTCAAGCTTTACAAAAGTGTCACATACAGAATTTCGCACAAAAAATCAATGCGTTAGCAGCGATTATGCGCGAGTGCTGCCAGTAAAGGCGGCTTGCGCCGCCTTTACCTGCTCAACGCTTGAGGTGGCGTGTCAGCCGGCCTTCCATCCATGCCCAGCCGTTTCTCATGAACTCGACGATCACCAGGTAGAAAATCGCCGCCCAGAGATAGATCTGATAATCATATGTGCGGGAGAAGGCATATCGGGTCTCACCCATCAGGTCATAGACGGTGATGATGGAGACGGTTGCCGAGCTCTTGATCAAGAGGATGATCTCGTTGCCGTATGGGCGCAGGGCGACGATGAGCGCCTGGGGGATGATAATCTTGCGGAAGGCGATCCAGGTGTGGATGCCGAGCGCATTGGCAGCTTCCCTCTGCCCCTTCGGCACGCTCTGGATGGCGGCACGAACGATCTCCGTCTGATAGGCGGCGGTGTTGAGCGTCATGGCGAAGGCGCCGCAATAGAACGGATCCTTGAAGAACCACCACATGCCGATGTCTTCGAAGAACCAGCGGAAGCTCGGGAAACCGTAATACACCATGAATATCTGCGCCAGAAGCGGTGTGCCGCGGAACAGATAGACATAGCAATAGGTTAGCGTGCTCAAGACCTTGTTGTTCGACATGCGGGCGAAGGCCAGCGGTATCGACAGGATGGCGCCAAGAATGAAGGATATGGCGACGAGCTTGATGGTGATCCCCAGGCCGTTGACCAGCCGCGGCCCAAAGGTTTCGAGCTTGTCGACGTCCCACCCGAAAACGATCATCGCAATCAATGCGATGCCGAGAATGGCCCAGAGGGTCAGGAAGAAATAACCGGCGACCCGGGCCTTGGAGAGTTTTTTCGCAGTTTGCGGCGGCGCCGGTTGCGCCGCTATCAGAACCTCGGCATGGCTCATCGATGAACCTCCGCTTGTTTGGCCCATCGATCGAGATAGAAGAGGCCGATCGAGGAAATGACGGCCAGCGTCAGATAGAACAGGCAGGCGATCGAATAGAAGGTGAAGGGTGCCTTGGTGGCGCGTACCGCGATGCCGGTCTGGCGGATAATATCCGCAAGGCCGATGATCGACACGTAGGATGTATCCTTCAGTAGGTTCATCCAGAGGTTCCCGAGGTTCGGCAGCGAGATGCGCACGAGCTGTGGAACGATGATCAGCCGCATGGTGCGGGCCCGATGGAAGCCGAGGGCATCGCCCGCTTCGTACTGACCCTTCGGTATGGCCTTGAAGGCAGATAGCAGCACTTCGGAGCAATAGGCGGAAAAGACGATTGCCAGTGCCACCATGCCGGCAGCAAAGGCATTGATCTCGATAGGCCCGTCATAGCCGAATTTGGCGAGCACGGATTGTAGCAGGATCTGCAGGCCATAATAGATGATGAAGAGCGTCAGAAGCTCTGGCAGGCCGCGGAAGATTGTTGTGAAGACGCCCGCGGCAAGTCTCAATGACTTTTCTTCCGATTGCTGGGCGAGTGCGACAAAGAAGCCGATGACGATCCCCAACGGCAGCGTCGCGAGAGAGACCGCAATGGTAATCTTCAGGCCGCCGGCCAGTTCGTCGCCCCAGCCGGCGTCGCCGCAGGCGAGCATCGTGTGCGGGCTGAACATGCTGTAGATGGTGAACAGACCAGCCGGACCACACAATGGGTCGAATATCGTACTCAACCAGGTCCACAACGAACCTACGGCGGAAAACAATCCGCTCATGCTTTATTTCCCCTGGCGGCTTTTGCCGCGTTTCTGCTTGTATTGTTCTCGTTGTCAAACAAAAACGGCGGAAGAGCAAGCTTCCGCCGTCGTCTTTTCCCAAGGAATCGACAGGCGATCAGCCGCCGTAAACGTCGAAATCGAAGTACTTGTCCTGAATCTTCTTGTAGGTGCCGTTGGCGCGGATCGCAGCGATCGCGGCATTCAGCTTTTCCTTGAGAGCGGTGTCGCCCTTGCGGATGGCAATGCCGGCGCCGACGCCGTTGATGACCGGGTCGGTCTTCAGTGTGCCGAGCATCTTGCAGCAAGAGCCGGCATCCGACTTGACCCACTGCGACAGCACAACGACGTCGTCGATGGCGGCGTCGATGCGGCCGTTACCGAGGTCGAGCTTGTATTCGTCGGCCGACGGATAGAGCTTCAGCTCGGCGTCCTTCAGGTGAACCGTCGCATAGTTGGCGTGGGTCGTGGAGGACTGAGCGCCGATGGATTTGCCCTTCAAGGCTTCGTCGGTTGCTTCCTTGACGGTGGAATCCTTTGGCACGGCGATCGCCGGCGGCGTGTTGTAGACCTTATCGGTGAAGTCGACGATCTTTTGGCGCTCAGGCGTGATCGACATGGACGAGATGACAGCGTCGAACTTCTTGGCCTGCAGGGCCGGGATGATGCCGTCGAAGTCCTGGTTTATGAAACTGCACTTGACCTTCATCTGATCGCAAAGCGCATTGGCTATATCAATGTCGAAACCGACGAACTTGCCGCCTGCTTCCAGCGATTCGAAAGGCGGGTAGGTCGCATCGGTGCCGAAGACGATCGTGTCGCCGTCAGCCAGCGCGGCGCCGGCAAGAAGCGACATCGCAGCGAAGGAGGCAGCGGCAAAGAGACGAGTGGAGATGCGCATATTGATCCTCTCTGGTGGTGGCCGTCAGCCCATTATTATGTCTTGGCGGGCGGCTCGAGTGGAGCGGGTCGGTGACCCGCCTTGGCGCGATATTCGTACTTTTTTTTCGGAAATTGCAACTGGAATTACGAAGGATCTCATCGTCACGCGATCCGACGAGGAAGGGAAGGCGCTGCCGGTAAATCTGAACGGAAGCCGTCCAATACGTTCAGCCAGGGTTAATGGCTGCAACCTAATAGTTTGGGAACATATAGCGGCTTGCCGCGATTCAGCCTTACGAGAACCGGAAAATGGCCTGCTTCGTAAGGCATCGCCTTGCCGGCTGAGATTCGCAATTCGGCAGACAAAGATTATAAGAGGAGACCCCATATGGGTAAGCGATCCAGACTATTTGCCAGCGCCGCATTTCCGCTGCTTTCTTTTTCGCTCGTATTCGAGCCGGCGGCAGCTGCGGCGCTGCGCGAGCAGCCCATCGCGCCGCTGAACAATGGCATCGTCGGAACGGCGGGTGCCACTGCAAGTTTCGAAGTGGCTCAGCAGGAGGCGCCGGCCGCCCAGCCTGAAGAAGAGCAACTCAAGCACAAGAAGCCGGCCGAAGGCGAGCCGCAGGGCCAGAAGCACGAGGGTCAAAAGCCTGAGGGCGGCGCCGAGCCACAGCACCAGATGAAGCAGGCCGAACCCGAAGCGCAGCCGCAACCGAAGCCGCAGAAGCAGGCACAGCCGGAAGCGCAGCCGCCGAAGGCCGAGCACCAGCAGCCCGCTGAGCAGGAGCAGCCGAAGCCGCAGAAGCAGCAGCCGGCGGCAGAAGCTCCGCCGGAGCCGAAGAAGCAGCGCCAGCAGCCGGCCGAGGAGCCGCAGGCCCAGCCTGAAGCCCAACCTCAAGCAAAGCCGCAACCCAAGGCGGTCGCTCCCGAAGCCGAACCGGAAGCGCCCCAGCTCAAGCATAAAGGCAAGCAGCCGGAGGCAAAGCAGCCTGCCGAGGCTCCGCAGCCGAAAGTAGAGCAGCAGCCTGCTGTGGAAGCGCAGCCGGAGGCAAAACCTCAGCCCAAGGCAAAGCCTGAATCGAAGGCGCAGCAACCCGCTCCCGTGCAGAAGGAAGCTCCCGCCACTGCCGAGCCGCAAACTCAGCAGGAGCCGGCAAAGCAGGCGCAACCCGACCAGAGCGCTCACCCGAAGAAGCAGGCTCAGCCCGAGGCGCCAGCACAGCAGCCGGCGGATCAGCCGCAGACACCGGCCGCCCAGCCGCCCAAGGGCGAGAAGACGCCGCCTGCGAAGCAGGAGCAGCCCGCGAAGCAGGAGCAGCCCGCGGCACAGCCCGGAACGCAGGTAGCGCCCGGCACCGAGCAAGGGCAGAAGCCCGCCGACAAGACGCATGGCAAGCAGCCGCAGGGGCAGCAGCAGGGCGAACAGCCAGCCGCCAATCCGCAGCAGCCGGCCGCTAATCCACAGCAGCCGGCCACAAAGGGCGAGCCGCAGGGGCAGCCGGTACAGCCGGGGAATCAGACGACGACGCAACCCGGCAAGCAGCAGCCTGCCAACGGGGCCGAGGCGCCTGCCCAAGGCAACGCAACGCCTCCTGCCGCCAATGGCGGCCAGCAGGCTGGCGAAATCCAGGTGCCGCCGGCCGAACAGGTTTCGCCGCAGGAGCTGGAGCGCCGCAAGAAGATCGCGGAAAACCCGGGTTCTGCAAAAGGTCCGGTCATTCTGCCGGTCGAGAATGGCAGCGCCGTGCTCGACAGCCAGAAGGATTCCGTCCGTCGCGGCGAGCATCTGAATGGTGGCCAGAACCCCGGCACTCCCGGCGCTCAGGCTGGCCAAGGTCAAGCCGGTCAGGGGCAGAATGGGCAGGCCCAGAACAACCCCGCTCAGCAGCCGCCGCCGGCCTACACCAAGCCGCCGACCTCCGACGCCGATGCGCAGCGCGTACCGGCCGGTGGACAGCCGCAACCGCCCGTCAAGATCGAGGCTGTGACCAGTGAGCAGGGTCGCCGCATCGATCGCCGTCCGGATTTTGTCCCGCCGCAGGGCACAACGGTCCAGACGATCATCAATCAGGACAATCGCACCATCGTGAATGTCGACAACAACTATGTTGTTCGCCATGACGACACCGACCGCTTCGTCCGCGGCGGCGAGCGGCCGACCTATGAGCAGTTGCCGCGGGATCGCTATCGCGAAACCATCGATCAGCCGAATGGCGACCGGATCATCACCATCCGCAATCGCTACGGCGACATCATCCAGCGCTCGCGTGTCGATGCCCGCGGCCGTGAATATGTCCTGTTCTATTCGCCAGAGCTTGAAGATCGGCCGGATCGTGACGACTACTTCCGCGATCCGGGTGACGATCTGCCGCCGATGCGCCTGCTCATTCCGTTGAGCCAGTACATCATCGACACGGCATCCAACCGCAATGCGAACTACTACGACTTCCTGCGGGAACCGCCGGTCGAGCCGGTCGAGCGTATCTATTCGGTCAACGAAGTGCGCTATTCGGCTCGTATTCGCGACAAGATCCGCCGTATCGACCTTGATACGATCACTTTCGCGACCGGCAGCGCCGATATTCCGATGACGCAGGCAAGTACGCTGCGTGGGGTTGCGGACGGCATTTCCAAGGTCATCCAGCGTGACCCGACCGAGACCTTCCTCATCGAAGGCCACACGGATGCGGTCGGGTCGGCCCAGAGCAACTTGATTCTGTCGGACCGCCGTGCGGAATCCGTCGCCAATGTTCTCACGGATGTCTACGGAATTCCGGCCGAGAACCTGGTGACACAGGGCTATGGCGAGCAGTATCTCAAGGTGAATACGCTCGGCCCGTCGCAGGAAAACCGCCGCGTCACTATCCGGCGTATCACGCCGCTGGTTCGTCCGGTCGCAAAGCGGTAAGCGTTCGCTGACACAGGAATGGAGGCCGCCGGGAAACCGACGGCCTTTTATTTTTCCAGCTCACCGAGACCGATGGTCGCCGCGATGAAATCGGCAATCGCAACGGTGTCATCGAGGTCGAAGACGGTAAGCGAGCCGGCGTCCTCGACGGGATGGTCGGCCGCTATGGCTGCGATGTAGCGATCCTGAGGAGCGAGTGGCTCTCTCTTTGCTGCGTCCAGGCGACGGGCCTCGATCTTCGGGATCGGCTCGTGTTTATAGCCTTCGATCAGGACAAGGTCGCAAGGGGCGAGGCGTGCCAGTATTTCTTCGAAATCCGGCTCGGGTGCGCCACGCAATTCATGCATGATGGCATAGCGCGTGCCCGAAACGATGGTGACCTCGTGTGCTCCGGCTTCGCGATGGCGAAAACTGTCGGCGCCTACCTTGTCTATATCGAAATCATGATGTGCATGCTTGATCGTCGAAATCCGGTAACCTCGCCGTGTGAATTCGGTGACAAGGCGCACGGCAAGGCCGGTTTTTCCGGAGTTCTTCCAGCCCGCGATACCGAAGATTTTCGGTCGAGATAGCGTCATAACATTTCTTCCAATGCTGCCAGCCATTTTTCCGCCTCGACGAGATCGTCCGGCGTATTAACGTTGAAGAAGGGATCGAGGGGGCCGATCGAGGTCTGAATGGTCGGAAACTCCACCCGCCGCACCGTGTGGCGTGCTAGAAAATCCCTTACACGCCTTCTCGGATCGCTGACGATCCATGTTTCTAGGTCGTCGATGACGGAAATCGGCCAGAGGCCGAAGACGGGATGATCCTGATCGAGCGATACGGGAATTGCGGCTTCATTGCTGCCCTGGATCGCTTCGGCCAGCCGCACGACAAGATCGACGGGAAAGAAGGGGCTGTCTATAGGCACCGTGGCGACATGCGAGACATCCGGATAATGCCTTGCAGTATCCTGAAGCGCGGCGAGCACACCGGCAAGCGGGCCGAGTTTGCCCGGATGCGTGTCCGGAACCAGCCTCAGCCCCATAGCGTCGGGCCAATCGGCATCGGCATTCAGTGACAACGGCTTCCTCTGCGTTTGTCCAATGCGCGCCATGATGCGGGTAAGGAGGGGCAGGTTGCCGAGCATCGCGAAGGCCTTGTTCATACCCATGCGGCTTGAGCGTCCGCCTGCGAGAAGAACCACGGGAATATCGGCGGCATCTGCAATATAGCGCGGCATGGTATCGACCTCAGGCAGGAATACGCGCTTCTGCCTGCTGCGCCATGCGCTCGGCAGCCCGCCGTTTGTTTTCCCGGTAGAATGTATAGATGCCTGACGTGATGACAATCGCGGCGCCGATCATCGACCAGCCGTCAGGCATTTCTCCGAAGGCGATCATGCCGAGCAGGGTGGACCAGATGAGGCTCAGGTAGCGGAACGGTGCAACGAAGGAGATTTCACCAGTGCGCATGGCCAGGATGACGGATTGATAGCCGATCAATACCAGAACGGAAGCCAGCAGGATCTCCAAGAGCGACGTCGTGCTCACCGGCTGCCAACCGCCAAAAGGGACGATGCAGAACGCTCCGAAAATTGTGATCGAAACGGCTGTGCACATCGTAACCATCAGAGACGGTATGTCGTTGCTGATGCAGCGCGTTGCCAGATCGCGCGCAGCGGTCGCGAACATGCAGGCCGTGACCAGCAGAGCGGCCAGGGTGAACCCATCCGGTCCCGGCCGGATGATGATCAGCACGCCGGCGAAGCCAACGAGAATGGCCGTCCAGCGCCGCCACCCCACAGGCTCTTTCAGGAATATCATCGCTCCGAGCGTTACGGCGAGGGGAACGGCCTGCTGGATTGCCGATGCATTGGCGATCGGCATCATCCCCAAAGCGGTGATGTAGGTCGCAGCAGCTATCGCCTCACAGGCGATGCGTAGCGCGACCATAGGTTGCAAAATGACCTTCCAGGATCGCAAGGCTCCCATTCTGCGGGCAAGCAGGTAAACGAAGAGCGTGGTGAAGATGCCACGGATGAGAATGATCTGGCCGGCATTCATGCTGGCGATGACTGTCTTGGACAGTGCGTCGCTACAGGAGAAGCCCGCCATGGCAGCGGCCATGAAAAGCGCGCCTCGCATGTTCTTGGTCAATTGCATTGGTATGAATGAGTCCCCGTATACACCACTCCGGATTAGCGCCGTTTTTCCCAAATTGGAATCGTCAGCCATCTTGCCGCGCGCCAATTCTATTGTGCGACGCAGCAGAGTTGTTGCGAGCCGACCAATCTTTCTTCTTTTGGTTGCAAAATACTGTGTAGGTTGTAAAAACTTGCCGGCCCAACCGGTTTTGGCGGCGCGATTAATCCTTATTCAATCTTATTTCTTGAGGCTCTCTGCGGTTTTGCATGAGGCAGAAGCATCTACGGCAGCGCAGCGGGAATGACGGTCCGGCCAACTCCGAAGACTTAATAGATCCATTTTGGGGCGCCGCATGTTTTTCATTGATCGTCTTTTGCAAAGCCGTCGGATTGTGACCAAGGTTCTAATCTTCGTGGTCCCCCTGGTGGTTCTCATCGCTGGCGTCGGTCTCGTCGGCTATCACACCGCCAATATTCTCAACGGTCACATGACCGTGACGCGTGCAACCATAGAAAACATTAGTGATTTTGAAAATCTTCAGGCCGCTCTTCTGGAGTTCACGGCAGCCCCGTCAGGCGAAACGCGTCAGGCGCTGAGCGACAAGATCGATGCTCAGGAGCAAGGCGTTCACCGGCTGAGCGGGCTGCTGAGCGACGATCAGCGCGCCAAGATCGTGCCGGTCAACGAGCTCGCCGCCAAGATGCGCGCGCAACAGGCGACCCTCTGGTCCATCCGCCAGAAACAGGATGCCGATGTCGAAGCTATCCGCAAGGCCGTGCAGGCCATCGAGGTCGCAAGCAAGGCCGCAGGCAAGCAGATCGACATCATCCGCAAGGACTTCAACGACAAGGAAACCTTCGCCAAGGAGCTGCTCTACGACGCAGCCGCCTATAAGGGCCTTTCGGAGAAGATGAGCAATCTGCGTATTCAAGTGCAGATGGCGGCGGATTCCACCGAAGAGATCTCCGATGCCCGCACCTACGCCGATGCCATACTGAAGCAGGTAGCGGTGTCGAAGGCACTGGTATCCAAGCGCGGCGCCCCGCTCGTCACCAATGCCGCCGACGCTGCCGACAAGCTCGACGCCGTGCTGAAGGGCTCCGCCACGCCCGACCAGAAAGTCGAGGCTATGGGACCGATCCTGCAGAGCTTTGTGAAGATCGAGGCCGACATGACGTTGCAATCGGCCAAGAATAGCGATACCGCCGCGGATCGTTTCGTCAGCCTGGACAAGATCATCGACGGCCAGAAGGAGCTTCTCGATCGTGTCGACGGAGCGCTCGGCATCGTCGATCGCCTGACGCTGCATGCATCGCGCATGGAGAACGTCCGCGACGCTGCGTCGCGCGAGCCTGTCGTGGCTGATCTCAAGGATTTGCAGGCCGCGGCTGTGAAAATTTCAGCGCTCGGCCAGACCAATGCGACGATGCGAGATTTTGCCGCGCATGTCCAACCGCTGATCGACAGCCTCACCAATAGCTCTGCCGATCTGCTGCAGACTTCGGCAGACTGGAAGACGACGCGGGTTCAGTCCAATACTCTGCTGGCCGGTGCCATGACGTCGTTGCGCGGCTTCGTGGCCCAGGCACAGGAACTCGGCAAGGAAGACAGCGAGCGCTCGGCCAATGTTTCCGTGATCGCCATGATCCTCGGCACGCTGCTTGCGATCGTCGGCGGCTTGATGCTTGTGGAAACCTTACGTGCACCGCTGAAGCGCGTTACCGAGATCATGACACGCCTTGCAAGCGGCGATCTGGAGGTTGCGATCGACGGACGCAATCGTGGCGACGAAATCGGAGATATGGTCCGCTCGGTCAGTGTCTTCCGTGACGCTGCGCTTGAGAACGTGCGGCTGGAGCGGGAGGCAGAGAGCGCTCGGGCGCTTTCGGCTGAGGAGGCTGCTCGCCGGGCTTCTGAACGTGCCCGCATCGAAGCCGAACAGAAGCAGGCTCTCAATGCGCTTGCCGATGTCCTTGCCAAGCTTGCCGACGGCAATCTGGAAGAAAGCATGCGCGAGGACTTGTCGGCGGATTTCGTCGAGATGGCCTTCACTTACAATCACGCCATCGAAGCCCTCCGCGAGACGCTGACGGACGTTCGCTACACTGCCGAAGAGATCAAGGGCGGCACCGGTAATCTCGCTATGTCGGCGGACGATCTGGCGCGGCGCACCGAGCAGCAGGCGGCAGCGCTTGAGGAAAGCTCGCGGGCACTGCATCGCCTCAGCGACGTGGTGCGCTCGACGGCCGACCGTGCACGCCAGACGGCGACCTCCGTCAACGAGACGCAGGCTTACGCCACCCAGTCCGGCGAAGTTGTCGCCCGTGCCGTGGGCGCGATGAGCGAGATCAATCGTTCGTCGGAAAAGATCGCGACGATCATCGGCGTCATCGATGAGATTGCGTTCCAGACCAACCTTCTCGCATTGAACGCAGGTGTTGAGGCTGCCCGCGCGGGCGAAGCGGGCCGAGGCTTTGCCGTGGTCGCGCAGGAAGTGCGCGAACTTGCGCAGCGCTGCGCCAATGCGGCGAAGGAGATCAAGGGCCTGATTTCGGCCAGCTCCTCGCAAGTCCAGAATGGCGTTCATCTGGTTGAGCAGACTGGCGCCGCACTGGCCGAGATCATCAGCCACGTCACCGGCGTCCAGAGGCTCGTCGCCGATATTTCGTCTGCGACCACCGAGCAGTCGACCGGCATCGAGGAAGTGACCCGCGCTGTTTCCGAAGTCGAGCTGATCACCCAGCGGAACGCGGCGATGGTCGAAGAAAACAACGCCGAGATTCATGGCCTGCGCCAGCGTGTCGATATGCTCTCCGAGAAGATCGATCGCTTCCGGACGGGCGAGGGCGACGTGGGTTCTGAAAGCCATGGCATCGCCGAGGCCCGTTATCGCGCTGCCTAACAAGCGCCTCGCGGAAAAAGACAAATTTTAACGGAAAAGCGCCGGAGCATTGGTCCGGCGCTTTTGTTTGGCTCGTTTAGCGCGCTCGGTGACGCTCGATCGGAGTTACTTGTCCAGTCGGAGCGTTTCCCCGTCGGCGGGGATCAGCAGGCGTGACGGATCGACGCCGGTGGCATCCGCAGTCTGGCGAAGGTCTTGCCGCGTGATCGTGGCGTGGTCGAGCGCTTCCATATGGGTTGCGACGACGATTGCCTCAGGCGCGAGGCGGGTGACTTCGACAGTCTGTTCCGCATCCATGACGATGAGGTCACCGTCCCATTTGGCGCCACAGGAATGGGTGACGATGATGTCGGGGGAGACCTGTCGGATCGTCTCGATAACGGGCCGATAGAGGACGGTATCGCCTGCCCAATAGACCGTGGGTTCGCCTGGTGCTGCCAGTGTAAGGCCGATGACCCTGCCCATTTTCTCGATGACCGGTCCGAGGCCGTGGCTGCCTTGCCGCGGTGTGATCGTAATTCCATTCCAGACGGTCGTATCAGCCAAGGGCGTGACATCGATGAAACCGGCATCCCGAATGCTTCCTTCGTCGCCGGGTTGGCACAAAATCGGCAGGGATTTCGTCACACGCTCCTTTGCGACCGCATCGAAATGATCGGTGTGCAGGTGCGACACGATCACCAGTTCGACGCCTCCAAGTATTTCGTCGGTCGAACGCGGCAGTTCCGTCATCGGGTTGGGAGACCGGCCGGTGAAGGATGGAAGGCTATGGCGCGGCGCGAAATAAGGGTCAATCAGTAGGACATGACCGGCATAGGTAATCTTCAGCGTCGCATTGCGAATGAGCTCAAGCTGCATATCGATGTTCTCGGTGGGGTTAGCCGCCAGTCACGCTCATATGGCGAGCGACCGCTGGTCGGTTGTGGGTGCGGTCGATGATGAAGTCGTGGCCTTTCGGCTTGCGGGTGATGGCTTCATCGATGGCGGTGTGAAGAAGCGCATCGTCGTCCGCCGCACGCAGCGCGGTGCGCAGGTCGGCGGCGTCGTTCTGTCCGAGGCACATATAGAGCGTGCCGGTGCAGGTGAGCCGCACGCGATTGCAGCTCTCGCAGAAATTATGCGTCATCGGCGTGATGAAGCCGAGACGGCCGCCGGTTTCGGCGACTTCGACATAGCGGGCAGGGCCGCCGGTCTGGTAGGGGATGTCCGTCAGCGTGAACTGACGTTCGAGATCCGCGCGCAACTCGGATAGCGGCAGATACTGATCGGTGCGATCCTCGTCGATCTCGCCCATCGGCATCGTTTCGATGACGGTCAGATCCATGCCCCGACCGTGGGCAAAGCGTAGCAGACCGGGAATCTCTGCATCGTTGAAGCCCTTCAGGGCGACGGCATTGAGCTTGATCTTCAGGCCGGCTTTCTGCGCGGCGTCGATACCTTCCATCACCTTGGTGAAATCGCCCCAGCGGGTGATGGTGCGGAACTTGTCGGGATCGAGCGTATCGAGGGAGACGTTGATGCGCCGCACGCCGCAATCGTAGAGTTCTTCGGCATGGCGGGCGAGCTGCGATCCGTTCGTGGTCAGCGTCAGTTCGTCCAGTGCTCCGTCCTGCACCTGCCTGCCGAGTTCGCGGACCAGAAACATGATGTTCTTGCGAACCAGCGGCTCGCCGCCGGTGAGGCGAAGCTTGCGAACGCCCTTGGCGATGAAGGCGGAACAAAGCCGGTTGAGCTCTTCCAGCGTCAGGAGATCCTTCTTCGGCAGGAAAGTCATGTTTTCGGCCATGCAATAGGTGCAGCGGAAATCGCAGCGGTCGGTGACTGAAACACGCAAATAGGTTACGGCCCGCCCGAATGGGTCAATCATGGGGGACGCATCTGTCTGCAGTGCTGACGCGCTACCTATCGTACCGACTATGCTGTTCACTCAAGCCTCCGTAACACTGCTAATGTGTGTATAGGCGACTGGCGCGTCAAGGAAAATGCATTTCGAATGCACTTGCGCGTGAACGAACGGCGGCATAATTCTCAAGTTATAGAGTGAAACGTGTGGAACGACCGATGAGCGACGTCTGGCCAACTGAATTGCGAGTATCGAAGGACCGTCGTCATCTCGTGGTGGGATTTGACGACGGCGCGAGCTTCGATCTGCCGGCCGAGATGCTGCGTGTCCTGTCGCCCTCGGCCGAGGTTCAGGGGCATGGACCCGGACAGAAAGTCACGGTGCCGGGCAAGCGCAATGTCGGCATCATGTCCATGACGCCGACCGGCAACTACGCCGTTCGCATCGGTTTTGACGACATGCACGACAGCGGCATTTTCACCTGGATTTATTTGCGCGAACTTGGCGAAAAGGGGCAGGAACTCTTTGCCGTCTACGAAGCGGAATTGAAGGAAAAAGGCCTGAGCCGAGATCCGGCTGTCAGGCCGCATTAATATTGGTATCAACGACCTGAGAAGGGGCGTGGGGATGGTCCTCGAGGGTAGGGAAGGCTGGCTTCGCGCCAAGGGCAGCAAGAACGAGAGCAAGGTTTCTTTCGTCGAGCTGTTTTTCGATCTCGTATTCGTTTATTCGATCTCACAGCTTGCCCATACCCTGGGCGAGCATTTCACGCTGCTGGGCGGCCTGGAAGCCATCATGCTGATCTTTGCGGTATGGTGGGTCTGGGTCTTCACCGCCTGGGTGACGAACTGGCTGGATCCGGATCGCATGCCGGTGCGCATCATGCTGTTTACGCTGATGTTTGCGGGTCTTATCCTTTCCGCCTCGATACCCGAAGCTTTCGGTGAAAAAGCGATCTATTTCGCCGGCGCTTATGTGTTCATGCAGGTGGGGCGCTCGCTGTTCACAGTCTACGCGCTGAAGAATGCCAGCCGGTCCAACCATCGCAATTTCCTGCGCATCACCAGCTGGCTGGTGCTGTCCGGCATCTTCTGGATCACAGGCGCCCTGATGGAAGGGGAGATGCGGGTCATAATCTGGCTGATCGCTCTTCTCATAGAGTATTCCGCCCCCGCGCTTGGCTTTCGGGTACCGGGTCTCGGCAAGTCGACGACGGCGGACTGGAACGTCTCGGGTGCCCATCTTGCCGAGCGTTGTGCGCTCTTCATCATCATCTGCCTCGGCGAGGCCGTTTTGCAGGCCGGCAAGACCTTTGCCGAACAGCCGGTCACGCCCTTGATCATCGCCGTATTCATCACCGCCTTCGTCGGCACGGTCGCGCTCTGGTGGATCTACTTTCAGTTCGGCCACGAACGTGCGGCCCATCGCATCGAGCATGACGAGGTGCCGGGCAGCCTGGCGCGGCAGGCCTTCACCTATGCGCATATTCCGATTCTCGCCGGCATCATCCTGAGTGTCGTCGGCGATGAATTCCTGTTCGCWCATCCTCACGAAGCCGCAGACCTGCGTGCCGCCGCAGCCCTTCTCGGGGGGCCGGCGATCTTCCTCTTCGGAAATCTGTGGTTCAAGGGCGTGACAACCGGCCGTCCGCCGCTATCGCATATGGTCGGGCTCGCGGGGCTGGCACTGCTGCTGTTCACCTTGCCGATGGTCGTGGTCTATCAGCTCGGCATTCTTGCCACAGCCGTGCTCGTCGTCGTGGCGATATGGGAGTTCGCGTCGCTTACCCGCGTCGTGCCCACTGCGCGCTCTACCGGCGATCACTGATCGCCAAACGCCTCCACAGGCTCTCGTTCGTCCCGTAGGAGCAGGGTGATGACCCGCTCCATGTGCGCGGTCATGAGTTCGCATTCCTCGATGGGGGCGTCTGACATCATCCGGTCGATGAGGGCGGTTTGGATGGTCATGGCTTCCTTTGTCAGGCGCCGGCCCGACTCGGTCAGATAGAGCCGCAGCACGCGCTTGTCCTGCTTGTCCCCACGGCGTTCGATCAGCCCGCGCTTTTCCATTTGCGGCAGCAGCATGCTCATGTTGGAGCGGCCGACCAGCAGCTTGCGGGCAAGCTCCTGCTGCGAGATACCCTCGAAGCGGAACAGATTGACGAGAATATCGAGATGCGGCGGCTTGATATCGAGATATGCCAATTCCCGCGCCAGCGATTGCTGCATGAGCTGGCAGGCCCGCGCCACGGCAATCCAGCTTCGAAAACGCGGATGGTCCCAGGGAAGGGATTGATTTTTGTTCATCGTTGTACTTTATTGTTCATAGTTGAACATTTTTTGGATTCCCACTATGCCATCCTTTGTGCTCAAGGTCACCCGGTCGGGTCTGTCCGGCCTCGGGAGGCTGTCTCCGCAGCTTGCCGGCAAGGCTGCTTTCCGGCTTTTCTGTCTCACACCTTCCCGTCGTCCGCGCGGCTCCAAGGCCAAGGCCGCCCATATGGAAGGCAGGCAGCGCCTGCTTGGGGCTGAGCAATTCATGTTGCCGTTTCCCGGCGGCCGCGCGATGGCTTATCGCTTCAATGGCGGTGCCAAGGGGCCGCGCAAGCGTTATCTCGTCGTGCATGGCTGGGGCTCCAGCAGCGAGTATATGTCGGAGCTGACCACGTTCCTGGCAAGCAGCGGTGCGGAGGTGATTTCGCTCGACCTTCCGGGGCATGGCCGCTCGGCCGGGCGCTCTCTCAATGTACGGCTCGCCATATCGGCCATATCAGCGGCGGCCACGCGTTTCGGTGCGCTGGATGCTGCGATCGGACACTCCTTCGGCGGAGCCTGCCTCGCTCTTGCCTCGGCGGGATTCCTGCCCGGCATCGATCCCATTGAGACCAAGAAGCTGGTTCTCATCGGAGCACCGAGCGGCATGGGTTGGCTATTCAAGGAGTTTGGCCGTTTCATGGGGCTTCGCTCACAGGCGCAGGAGGCGCTGGAGGCAGAAGTCGGGCGGATCACGGGGAAGGTGCTGACAGCCTATGACGAACCGCGCGGCATGCTCGACCCAGCCCGCCCTGTTCTGGTTATTCACGCCGAGGACGACAAGGAAGTGAGCGCCAGACATGCCCGTGTCTATGCCGCGCAAGGGGAGCATGTTCGTCTCTTCTGGGCGAATGGTTTCGGTCATCGGCGCATCGTCAGCGCTCCTCCCGTGTTCGAGGCGATCGACGCCTTTCTCGCTGAACCCGTGAAGATTGAGAAAACGCTCGAAAGCGGCGATGGGACGGTGCTATCGTTCTATCGAACCCCGGTTCGGCGCTGCCTGTAGCAGGAGGTGCGCTGCGCCGGACTTTTTTTGGCGGATCGCCACATAAGAGAATGCGGGGCAGCATGAGCATCATCACATCGGTCGAGGAATTGAGGACGCTTTATGGCGTCGTGGGCGAGGCGTCCATTACCAAGGTGACGCAGGTGCTGACGCCGCTCTATCGACGGATGATCGAGGCTTCGCCCTTCATGGCGCTGGCAACGGTCGGCCTCGAAGGACTTGACTGTTCACCGCGCGGTGACCTCGGTGGCGTCGTCCGTGTCGAGGACGAGCGGACGCTGCACCTTCCCGATTGGCGCGGCAATAACCGCGTCGATTCCCTTGAAAATATCGTGCGCGATCCGCGCGTGGCGATGATGTTTCTTGTTCCCGGGTCGAGCACGACAATGCGGCTCAACGGCCGGGCTGTCGTCTCCATCGAACCAAGCCTGCTTGAGAGCTTCGAGATGGATGGCAAGCACCCTCGCTGCGTTGTCGTCATTACGGCCGAGGAGGTCTACTTCCAGTGTGCTCGGGCGGTGATGCGAGCGGAACTCTGGAACGCGGAGCGTTTTTCCGATCCTGCGAGCCTGCCCAGCCCCGGCATGATGCTCAAATCGGCGAAGGGCGATTTCGACCAGGAGACCTATGATCGGGAGTGGCCGGCGCGGGCGGCCAAGACGCTCTGGTAAACAAAACCGCCGGGCAGCCTGGGAAAGCTGCTCCGGCGGTTGGTTGGCTTCACTTTTAATTCTTATAAATGAGCCAACTTTTGGTGAAGTCCTTCTGCATGCCTTCCTGATAGACGTTGCTGCAGTTGCGACCGGCATTCTTGGCGCAATAAAGCGCGAGGTCCGCCTTGTTGTAAAGCTCGCCGGAATCGGCCGCTTCCGAAGCCATACAGATGCCAAGCGACAGGGTGATCGGGCCGTAATCGATCTTCGTCCGCGAGTTTTTGAACGGCGTCGATTCCAGCGTGCGGCGAATGCGCTCGCAAACCGCCACGACGTCATCGACAGCGACGCCTTCCATGATCAGCGCGAACTCTTCGCCACCGACACGGGATACGAAGACTTCGCGCCGGACATTGGCACGGATGATCGAAGCGACCGTCGCAAGAATCTTATCGCCGACCGGATGGCCGTATGTGTCGTTGATCCGCTTAAAATGATCGATATCGGCCAGTACGAGCGCCGTTGTTTGGCGCGTCAACTGGTTGTCGAAGATGGAGATCAAGCGATCCTCGAATGCGCGGCGATTGGAGAGGCGGGTCAAGGCGTCCGTATTGGCGATGCGCTTGTATTCGTCCAACTCCTTGCGGACCTGATCCATCTCCTGGCTGCGTTGCGCGACATTCTCAACGGTCTTTTCGCCGTGAGCCATCGTATCGCCTGTCGCTGCAGTCAGCATATCGATGGCGCTTCGCAATAGGTCGGTGCTGTTATGGTTCCGAGAACTGATACGTTCGCAGGTTTCGCCGAGAAGCCTGTTGTAGCTGTCGAGCGTCGACCGTTCCTGTTTCAGCGCGCGCAACACGGCATCCAGCTCGATAGTCAGGCGGGCGTGGGCGTCGTCAAATATGCGGCCCGCATGGCGAGGGAAATATTTGGCTCCTATATTATCCAGCTCTTCCTGTGTCGCACTGTTGCCAAGGGCAGCGAGTTCGCGGGTCAATGCGGGATTCGAGCCAATATAAGCTTCGTAGAAAAGTTCGTAATTACGTGGAATCGGCGCGACCCCCATGGATCGCATGGCGTAGGTAATCTGCCCTGCCACGTCGGGAATTTGCGCCTTGGGCGCAATCGCCGTACTCATCGGTGAGCTCCGTACATGTATTGGTTAATTCCCATTTTTACTTATGCAGAGATTCTTTGAAAAAATATTAAGGAAATGATTGTGAAAAATCCCCACTCACTACCCTTTTATTCAAAATAACTAGAAATGAAACCCGATTTACAGAAGAGGACGCCAAAGGCGTCCTCTTTTTATGGCATGATATAGAAGGGTGCTGGTCTTTATCCGAGATTGAGCTCTTGAAAGAAGTCGTTGCCCTTGTCGTCGATGACGATGAAGGCCGGGAAGTCTTCAACTTCGATCTTCCAGACAGCTTCCATGCCGAGTTCGGGATATTCCAATACTTCGACCTTCTTTATGCAATCCTGCGCAAGACGGGCGGCGGGGCCGCCGATCGAGCCGAGATAGAAGCCGCCATGCGTCTTGCAGGCTTCGCGCACGGCGCGCGAGCGATTGCCCTTTGCCAGCATGACCATCGAGCCCCCGAAGGACTGGAACTGATCTACGTAGCTGTCCATGCGGCCTGCTGTTGTCGGGCCGAAGGAGCCTGATGCATAGCCGGCAGGCGTCTTTGCCGGGCCGGCATAATAGACCGGATGATTCTTCAGATAGTCCGGCATGCCCTGGCCTTTTTCCAGGCGCTCGCGGATCTTGGCATGCGCCAGATCGCGCGCGACGATGATGGTGCCGGTGAGCGACAGGCGCGTCTTGACCGGGTGCCGCGATAGCTCGGCGAGGATATCCGCCATCGGCCGGTTGAGATCGATACGGACCATCGATTCGGAGAGCTTGGCTTCGTCGATCTCGGGCATGTACTTGGACGGATCGGTTTCCAGCTGCTCGATGAAGATGCCGTCGCGCGTGATCTTGCCCTTGGCCTGGCGGTCGGCGGAACAGGAAACGCCAAGGCCGATCGGCAGCGAGGCGCCGTGGCGGGGCAGACGGATGACGCGGACGTCGTGGCAGAAATATTTGCCGCCAAACTGGGCGCCGACGCCGAGGCTCTGTGTGAGCTTGTGGATTTCCTTCTCCATCTCGATATCCCGGAAGGCATGCCCGCTTTCGGAGCCCTCCGTGGGAAGACATTCGAGATATCGCGTCGAGGCGAGCTTGACGGTTTTCAGGTTCATCTCGGCTGAGGTGCCGCCAATGACGATGGCGAGATGATAGGGGGGGCAGGCTGCCGTGCCGAGCGTCAGGATCTTTTCCTTGAGGAAGTCCAGCATGCGGTCATGCGTCAGGAGAGACGGCGTGCCCTGATAGAGGAAAGTCTTGTTGGCCGAGCCGCCGCCCTTTGCGACGAACAGGAATTCGTAGGCGTCGGTGCCTTCCTCGTAAATATCGATCTGCGCCGGCAGATTGTTCTTGGTGTTCTTTTCTTCGAACATCTTGATGGGCGCGAGCTGCGAATAACGCAGGTTCTTCTTCTCGTAGGCGTCGAGCACGCCCTTGGCCAGGGCGCCGCTGTCGCCGCCTTCGGTCCAGACGCGCCGGCCCTTCTTGCCCATGATGATCGCCGTACCGGTATCCTGACACATGGGAAGTACGCCGCCGGCGGCGATGTTGGCATTCTTCAGCAGATCATAGGCTACGAAGCGATCGTTATCGGTCGCTTCCGGGTCTTCGAGGATCGAAGCGAGCTGCTTGAGGTGACCGGGACGCAGCAGATGATTGATGTCGGCAAATGCGGTTTCGGCAAGCAGACGAATGCCTTCCGGATCGACAGTCAGGATTTCCTGACCCTTGAAGGTGTCGACGGAGACGTAATCGCCTGAAATCTTGCGATAGGGGGTCGTGTCGTCGCCGAGGGGAAATAGATCGTCAGCCATGTGGGAAACCTTTCAAGCCGGATGGCGGAGGAAAATGTTTGGAGACGGTCTAAATCCGGCTTGCGCCAAAAGCAATCGGCTGCAAAGCGCTGCAGGATTTCAATAGATCTATTGTCAACGCCGCATAGACAATCGGTATCGAAACCAACGGCTTTAAAGGACGATCAACAAGGAGCACATTTCAGTTAAACGAGGCAGGGCAAAGGTGCCTAGGCCGCGGTGCACGGGATACAGATCATGGATATCTCCCATAATCATCACCATCATATTTCACCAGTCGCGGTGATCGCGCTTCTGGCGGGAGCCGGCCTGTTCGGCCTCATGCAGGGAGGCTATCTGAAGGGCGCCTTTCACAAGGAAATCCTGGCGAGGATCGATCCTGCTACCGTTCTGACTGCCGCCGATACTATCCAGGAGCAGAGAAGGGCCACGACGCCGCCGAAAGACGTGCCAGTCATGGTAGACCTCCGTTAAGACAGAAAGAGCAGGCATGCCGGACCTATCGCGGATGCCTGCTCACAATTTCCTATCTTACTTCGGGCCGATCATCGTTTCCGGGCGGACGATGGCATCATATTCTTCCGAAGACACCAATCCGCTTGCCAGCGCTTCTTCCTTCAGCGTCGTACCGTTCTTATGGGCTGTCTTGGCGATCTTGGCGGCATTGTCGTAGCCGATCTTCGGCGCTAGTGCCGTCACCAGCATGAGAGAGCGCTCGAGACCGGCCTTGATGTTGTCTTCGCGCGCCTCGATGCCAACAACGCAGTGGTCGGTGAAGGAGATTGCGGCGTCGCCGAGCAGCTGCACCGATTGCAGGAAGTTATAGGCCATCATCGGATTGTAGACATTGAGCTCGAAATGGCCCTGGCTGCCGGCGAAGGTGAGCGCAGCATTGTTGCCGAAGACCTGAATGCAGACTTGCGTCAGGGCTTCGCACTGGGTCGGATTGACCTTGCCTGGCATGATCGAAGAGCCAGGCTCGTTTTCCGGCAGAGCCAGTTCGCCGAGGCCGGAGCGCGGGCCGGAGCCGAGCAGGCGGATATCATTGGCGATCTTGAAGAGAGCTGCCGCGGCGGCATTGATGGCGCCGTGGCTGAAGACCATGGAATCATGCGCGGCCAAGGCTTCGAACTTGTTCGGAGCTGTGACGAAGGGCAGGCCTGTGATCTCCGCGATCTCGCCTGCGACCTTTACGGCAAATCCGATTGGCGCGTTGAGCCCGGTTCCGACCGCGGTGCCGCCCTGAGCGAGTTCGCAAAGGCCCGGCAATGTCAGTTCGATGCGCTTGATCGAGGAGGCGACCTGCGCGGCGTAGCCAGAAAACTCCTGACCGAGCGTCAGCGGGGTGGCATCCTGCGTATGGGTGCGGCCGATCTTGATGATGTGGGCGAAGTCGGCAACTTTCTTTTCCAGGGCTGCATGCAGATGACGCAGAGCCGGCAGGAGATGGTGGACGATCTGCTCGGCGCAGGCGATGTGCATGGCCGTCGGATAGGTGTCGTTCGACGACTGGCTCATGTTGACGTGATCGTTCGGATGCACCGGCTTCTTGGAGCCCATGACGCCACCCAGCATTTCGATCGCGCGGTTCGAGATCACCTCATTGGCGTTCATGTTCGACTGCGTACCCGAGCCCGTCTGCCAGACGACCAGCGGGAAATGGTCGTTCAGCTTGCCGTCTATGACTTCCTGTGCCGCGGCGATGATGGTCTTGCCGAGCGCAGGATCGAGCTGACCGAGCTCCATGTTGGCGCGGGCGGCCGCTTGCTTGACGATGCCGAGGGCGCGGATGACCGATAGCGGCTGCTTTTCCCAGCCAATCTTGAAGTTGCCGAGCGAGCGCTGCGCCTGTGCGCCCCAGTAGCGGTTGCTGGCAACTTCGATCGGGCCAAATGTATCGGTTTCGGTGCGGGTGGAAGTCATGTTCCTGATCCTGCTTTCTATGGAAATAGATAGCAGCCATATAGGCCCGAACGGCGCTCATGAAAACACCAAAGCGCGATTATATGATCGTAGAAATCATGTTTTGAGCAGGCTGCGCCGAGCGTGCCCTTTTTGACACGCCGCTGATATATTCGTGAAAGCGAATTTTTCGCCTTCGCAAAAACTTTAGCCAATCTCAATAAAAGATTAACCAATAATTTCATAATTTTGTGTGAATAGAATCGTCGAAAGCGCCTCGGATTCGTAACGTGAAGTTGAGGCATTGAACAAAAGGCGGGGTCTCGCTGTTTTTATAGTAGTGGGTATACGGTGTTTACGACATCGCGACCGCATTGAAGCAGCACCGTCTGGCTCGAAGTTACCGCACGATACAGGGACTGATTAGAGAATGAAACTTGCAGCAAAAGCCACAGCATCCGTCCTGACACTTTCCTGTTGCCTCTCCTCCATCGGCGCGACATCCGCAAGCGCGATGACGCTCATGGATTTCATCCGTGGCGGCCAGGGACGCCAGCAGAGCACGCAGGTATCGGCTCCCGTTCCAGCGAACCCGGCGCAGACGATGCTGAACCCGAACCAGCCGCCTTCGGTCAAGCAGCCGTTGCCGACCGTCAGTGCGCCGAAATATTATACTTACAAGGCCGACTCGATGCGTCTCGTGTCGACGGCGCATTTTGCCGACCCAGTTGTCACCGGCGCGGTTGCCGATGCGTCACCGACCCCCGTTGCCGTCGATACGGAGGCCTCGCAGCGCCGTTATCTGGCGAATGCGCGCGTCATGGCGACCAACGATGTCGCAAAGGCGATCGAAACCTATTATGCCGATCAGAGCAAGCCGCTGATCTGGGTCACCGATCATGCCGTCGGCGAAAAGGCGAAGGCTGCCATCGCAGTTCTTTCCGATGCGGCTTCGGTCGGCCTCGATCCGGCTGACTATGCCGTGACCTTGCCGGGAGCCGAGGCGGCGGAAGCCGATCCGGTCCTGCGTGATCGCGCCCTCATGCAGTTTGAACTGGCTCTGTCCAGCAAGGTGCTGATGTATGTCCAGGACACGGTCCGCGGCCGCGTCGATCCAAACAAGCTGTCAGGCTATCATGATTTCAAGCGCAAGGACGTCAACCTGACGGCCATGCTCGACGTGCTTCGCGCAAGCCCGGATGTTGCCTCTTATCTCAACAGCCGCAATCCTTCCAATCAGCAGTTCATTCAGTTGAAGGCCGAGCTTGCGAAGCTGCGGGCGGAATCCGGTGCCGATGGCAATCATGTTTCGATTTCGCTGAGCGGAACCCTGAAGCCGGGCGGCAGCTCGCCGGAAATGGCCAATATCGTCAAGGCGATCCAGAATCGCGGCTCCGAGGCTTTGAAGACGGCGCATGCCGATCTTTTCTCCGCCTATCTGGGCACGCCGGACTATACGCCTGAGCTCGTATCCCTGGTCGAAGATTTCCAGCGGGAGCGGGGGCTGACGGCTGATGGCGTCATCGGCCCGTCTTCCGTTCGCGCCATGGTCGGCGAGAACAATGACGCGAAGATCCAGAAGCTGGTCATCGCGATGGAACAGCTGCGCTGGCTGCCGCCGGAACTCGGCCCGCGCTATGTCTTCATCAATCAGCCGGCCTTCATGGTCTATTACTACAACAACAACCAGGAACAGCTGTCGATGCGCGTCGTCGTCGGCAGCAAGCAGCACCAGACCTTCTTCTTCGAAAATCAGGTGCAGACGGTTGAGTTCAACCCGTTCTGGGGCGTTCCGCAGTCTATCATCATCAACGAGATGCTGCCGAAGCTGCGTGCCGACCCGAATTACCTCGACCGTATGGGCTATCAGGTCGAAGTCAGCGGCCGTGCCGTCGCCTCGTCCAGCGTCGACTGGAACGCTTCGACCAAGAATATCTCGGTCCGTCAACCGCCGAGCAGCGATAACGCGCTCGGCGAGCTGAAGATCCTCTTCCCGAATTCGCATGCGATCTACATGCACGACACGCCGCAGAAGAGCTTCTTCAAGAAAGATATGCGCGCGCTCAGCCATGGCTGCGTACGTCTTGCCGATCCGCGCGCAATGGCTGCTGCCGTGCTGAACACGACGCCTGAAGACGTGGCCAAGCAGATCGCGGCCGGGCAGAACAAAGCCGTGGCCGTACCGCAGAAGTTCCCGATCTATATCGCCTACTTCACGGCGTGGCCGAACAAGGACGGCGTCGTCCAGTACTTCAACGACGTCTACGATCGCGATGCGGCCACCCAGAAGGCGCTCGATGCAACCTCAAAGGCACGTAGCGCCCAGATTTGAGTTTGCTGGGATATCGATAAGCAAAAGGGCGGCCAATTGACCGCCCTTTTTCCATTTAACAGAACTGTCCTGAGCTAGCTTTCAGGCGTCTCTTCAACCGCGTTATTTTTTTGTTTCTATGCGCCATTCGCGGTTACCAAAGGTCACATCGAAACGTGACAGGAACGATCGGCCGAGCAGGCCATCAATCTCATTGCCGAGGGCTGCATCATTATCCAGCACGACGGCGGCGATGTCGCTGGCTTCCACTCGCCCGACCCTTACCGTCGTGGCATTCGTATGGGTGGCCTGTGAAAGCCCGTTAGCCGTCTGAAGCGAGATCTCATTATTCCCGTCGATCGGCAGTTTTGCGCGGGCGGCAAAGGCTTTGCTCACAGCCACGAAGCTCGCGCCGGTGTCCACAATGAACGTGCCTTCGGTGCCGTTGACCGAGACTTTGGCCAGGATCACGTTGTTGCCTTGCGTCGGAAAGCGATCGCTACCGGTGGTGTAGGTTGAAGCACATTTTCCCATGGTCTCGTAGAGCTTGATGATTCCGCGGACGACCGCTGTGTCGTTGCGGTTGGGATTGGTGGAGACCCAAAGCTGAAGCGGTCCGATCGCCTCGCAATAGGCGCCAAGCTCACGATAGCTGGTAGAGATTCCCTCGAATACCGTGCCGTTCAGTATCGCGATATTGTCGGTCAGGCCGATGACCGAATAGTAATCGTCGATGGCGTCGCGATATTTCTTGGCATTTTGGCGAATTCGCGCCCGTTGAAAATAGAAGCTGGGCATGCCCGGCGACATCGCTATCAAGTCGTTCGAGACCTTCAGCGCTTCATCGTAGTCGCTGAGGTTGTCGAGAATTTCGGCGGCGGCGCTCAGAGCAACATTGGAAGGCTTGCACTTGTTGGAAAAGGCGATCAGGACCTTGGCGGCTTCACGGTTGTAGCCTTGGGCCTGCAGCTCGTTTGCGAATTTGTAGGCTGCATTCCAATCGCAATGCTCACGGCGCAGCATATCGAGATAGGTTGCCATAGCCGTTCTGCCGGCAACGATGTTCGGCAGTGGGGCGATGTCGAAATGCTGGTAGACCGCAGTCAGAGCCGGATCGGAAGCGGTGCCGGTTTCTGTTTCGACATAGCCGATAACGCGGTCACCGTAGAGGTAGAACCAGATAGCGGCACACAGTACCGCGAAAATGAAGAGTGTCCGGACTATGGGGGCAAGCCAGCCTCTGCGGTTTGGCAATCTACCGCCGTTGCGGTCTTCCGGATCTGCAACGAGCAAGCGACGACTTCCCCAATCGAGCTACCTTACTGGTTTGCAGCAGCTCGCGAGAGCACGTTCACTCGGCGGTCTCGGTGCGCAGCAAAGCGTCGACAAGTTGTGACGGAAGCGCGTGAATCGCGCAAGGCCCGCTACAACCTCGCTCTTTGAACCAACAGGGATTTTGGGCGGCTTAGGCTGCGAGGAGCCCCTCGACCAACTCCGGTGTCAGTTCGTCGTAGTGATAGATAATCCGCGTGGGGCCGAGGGTTTCGATGCCGACGTCGGAATAGCCGAAGGGGACGGCGATCGAAGGCACGCCGGCATTGCGCGCGACGAGGATGTCGTTGATGCTGTCACCGATCATGACGGTTTGGGCGATATCGCCGCCGGCGCGTTCGACGGTGCCGATCAGGTGCTCGGCATTCGGCTTGCGCACGGCGAAAGTGTCGCCGCCGGTGATGGCTTCGAAATAATGGGTCAGGCCCAGGCGGTCCAGCAGCGTGCGCGCAAGCGATTCCATCTTGTTAGTGCAGACGGCCAGCTTGTAGCCGTTGCTCTTCAGCATGGTCAGTGCCGCGACCAACCCCGGATAGGGTTGCGTGGCCCCCGGCATCGCTTCGGAATAATGCGTTATGAAGCGCTGCAGCAGGGCCGGCAACTCCTCGGACGTCAGCGTATAGCCGTGCAGCTTGCAGGCCCGCTCGATCATCACCTGTGCGCCGCTGCCGACGAGATGCGTAACGTCGTCATAGCTGACCGGGGGGAGCTTGAGAGCGGCGATGGTATGATTGAGGCTGACGATGAGATCTGCGTGCGTGTCCAGCAGCGTGCCATCGAGATCGAATACGATGAGAGGAGATGTCACGGAGAATAGGCCTTTGCGTCGGAAGAAATAGTGCGTCTTTCGGAGTTAAAAGATCGGGCGGGCAATTGCAACCGAAGGGCCGGAAAGCCTCGGCAAAGAGGTGCTGGGAATTCTATGTTGTACCGTTATTTTGGCTTTCGTTTGGCCGGAGAGCCGTGTAAACAGCAGACCAACGTAACGATGGGAGCAGGTGGCGCATGGACGCCCGCCAGATGAAGATTGAGGCTGCAAGAGCCGCACTCGCCTATGTCGAGAACGGCATGAGGCTAGGGATCGGTACAGGCAGCACGGCGGAGGAATTCGTTCGGCTGCTCGCTGAAATGGTTGCCGCCGGTCTGACTATCGAAGGCGTTCCGACTTCGGAGCGCACGGCAAAGCTCTGCAACGAGCTTGGCGTCCCCTTGAAGTCGCTGGACGAGCTTCCTGAGCTCGATCTTACCATTGACGGTGCCGACGAGTTCGATGGCGCCCTGACGCTGGTCAAGGGTGGCGGTGGGGCTCTGTTGCGTGAAAAGATCGTTGCCGCATCCTCGACCCGCATGATCGTCATCGCCGACGAAAGCAAGGTCGTCGAGACGCTGGGTGCGTTTCCGCTGCCAATCGAAGTCAATCCCTTCGGCTTGGTTTCCACCCGCATTCTGATCGAGAAGGTCGCCTCGCAGCTCGGCCTGTCGGGAGCGCTCAATCTGCGCCGCTCGGGCGACGAGACTTTTGTTACCGATGGCGGGCATTTTATTATTGATGCATCTTTCGGCCGCATTCCTGATGCAGAGGCGCTGTCGATTGGGCTCAACTCGATTCCCGGTGTTGTCGAACACGGGCTCTTCATCAATATGGCGACATTAGCGATCATTGCCGGCCCTGCCGGTGCGCGCACGTTGCGGGCGAACAATACATAGGAGCACTCATCTCATGATCAAACTAGCGGGTCTTGGCCGTTTTGCCGCTGCAACCATTCTTCTCTCGGGCATCGCTTTCGGTTCTGCGAGCGCGCAGGAAGTTTCCGAGGACCAGATCAAGGCTGCGCGTGCTGCGATCAATGCGCTTGGCATCACCAACCAGTTCGACAATATCCTCCCGAATCTGGCTGAGCAGCTGAAGAGCACGATGATCCAGGCCAACCCGAATTTCGGCGATGCGATCAATTCAACGGTCGATGCTACGGCGCTGGCGCTTGCACCGCGTCGTGCGGATCTCGAGCGCGAAGCTGCCGTGACCTACGCCAAGGCGTTTTCGGCTGAAGAGCTGAAAGCAATTGCCGATTTCTACGGTTCGGCGGCCGGCAAGAAGCTTCTGAAGGACGGCCCGCTGGCAACCCGCGAACTGTATAAAGCTGCCGACATCTGGAGCCAGGGCATTTCGCGCGACCTCGCCAAGCAGAGCAACGATGCGCTGCAGAAGGTCGTCAAGCAGCCGGTTATTGCGCCGGATGCCGGCGCTGCCGCGCAACCGACAGGTGCTGCGACGCAACCGGCAGCAAAGAAGTAATATTTAGCAATTCGTTGGTACTGTCGTGCTTGAGGCGAGTTTCACGTTTTAAGCACATAGCTAGCAGCCACAGATTCAAAGCCCGGACGACATTCCGGGCTTTTCTTTTTGTGCCGCGGCTTCCTATATGAATGCCGACCCCCAATGCGCGCGTCGCGCTCGTTTCATTTCTACAGGAGCCGTTCATGACTTCGTTTGATTTCGACCTTTTCGTGATTGGCGGCGGCTCCGGCGGCGTACGCAGCGCCCGCGTCGCGGCGTCGCTCGGCAATAAGGTCGGTATTGCCGAAGAATATCGCTATGGCGGCACCTGTGTCATTCGTGGCTGCGTACCGAAGAAGCTCTTCGTTTACGCCTCGCAGTATAGCGAGCATTTCGAGGATGCGGCTGGCTACGGCTGGACGGTCGGCGAAAGCACATTCGACTGGAAGAAACTGATCGCGGCAAAGGACAAGGAAATTGCGCGGCTCGAAGGCCTCTATCGCAAGGGTCTGGACAATGCCAAGGCTGAGATCTTCGATACGCGTGCGGAGTTGGTGGATGCTCATACGGTCAAGCTTTTGAAGACCGGACAGACCGTCACGGCGGAAACCATCGTTGTCGCGACCGGCGGTCGGCCGAATCTGCATACGGCGCTGCCGGGGCACGAGTTCTGCATATCCTCGAATGAGGCTTTCCATCTGGAAGAGTTACCAAAGTCGATCCTGATCGCCGGCGGAGGCTACATCGCGGTCGAATTTGCCAATATCTTCCATGGCCTCGGGGTCGAGACTACGTTGATCTATCGTGGTGCCGAGATTCTGTCTCGCTTCGATCAGGACCTGCGCAAGGGGCTGCATGAGGCAATGGAAGAGAAGGGCATTCGCATTCTCTGCCAGGACATCATCTCGAGCGTCGAGAAAGTGGATGGCGGCCTTACGGTGCGGACGAAGAACGATAAGGTTCTGCGTGTCGATACCGTCATGCTGGCGCTCGGCCGCACGCCCAATACCGAAAATCTCGGGCTGGAAGCCGCAGGCGTGGCAACGAACGAACATGGCGCGGTCATCGTCGACGCCTATTCCCGCACCTCGGTGCCGAACATTTATGCGCTTGGCGACGTCACGGACCGGGCACAGCTGACGCCGGTCGCGATCCACGAGGCCATGTGCTTCATCGAGACCGTCTATAAGAACAATCCCACGCGGCCAGACCATGACCTCATTCCGACGGCTGTCTTCTCGCAGCCGGAAATCGGCACGGTGGGCCTGACGGAAGAAGAGGCTGCCAAGCGCTATCCCGAGCTCGAAGTCTATCGCGCCCAATTCCGCCCGATGAAGGCGACGCTTTCGGGCCGCAGCGAAAAGATGATCATGAAGCTGATCGTCAACGCGGCCGATCGCAAGGTGGTCGGCGCCCACATTCTTGGCCACGATGCCGGCGAGATGGCGCAGTTGCTCGGCATTTCCGTGAAGGCTGGCTGCACCAAGGACGATTTCGACAGGACCATGGCGGTGCATCCGACGGCCGCGGAAGAATTGGTGACGATGTATTCGCCAAGCTACCGCATCCGCAACGGCGAGCGCGTGTAACGCGCCTGACTGGCGCAGTTTCCGCCCGCGCCACAAAAGATCAACGCAGTAGTTCGCCTGCCTTTGCAAGCGGACGGCAAAGGTTTATAAGCGCGCGTTATTTACGACGACGGGACGCCCGGCCAGGACCGGGCGCACAAGCAGGTGAGTGATATGGCACAGAATTGGACACCCAGCAGTTGGCGGCAAAAACCGATCCAGCAGGTGCCGGATTTTCCGGACAAGGCAGCGCTTGCAGAGACCGAAGCCCAGCTCGCAAGCTATCCGCCGCTGGTTTTTGCTGGCGAAGCCCGCCGTCTTAAGGCCCATCTGGCCAACGTTGCCGAAGGTAACGGATTCCTGCTGCAGGGTGGCGATTGCGCCGAGAGCTTTGCCGAGCACGGTGCCGATACGATCCGCGATTTCTTCCGCGCCTTCCTGCAAATGGCCGTGGTGCTGACATTCGGCGCGCAACTGCCGGTCGTCAAGGTCGGCCGCATCGCCGGCCAGTTCGCCAAGCCGCGCTCGTCGAATATCGAAACGCAGAACGGCATCTCGCTGCCGAGCTACCGCGGCGATATCATCAACGGTATCGACTTCAACGAGGAGTCGCGCATTCCCAATCCGGAGCGTCAGATGATGGCTTACCGCCAGTCTGCCGCGACGCTCAACTTGCTGCGCGCCTTCGCCATGGGTGGCTATGCCAACCTCGAAAACGTGCAGAAGTGGATGCTCGGCTTCGTCAAGGATAGCCCGCAGGGCGAGCGTTATCGCAAGCTGGCCGACCGTATCGGCGAGACGATGGATTTCATGCGCGCAATCGGCATCACCGCCGAGAGCAATGCGAGCCTGCGCGAAACCGATTTCTTCACCAGCCATGAGGCACTGTTGCTCGGCTACGAAGAGGCGTTCACCCGCATCGACTCCACTTCGGGCGACTGGTACGCGACCTCGGGTCACATGCTCTGGATCGGCGATCGCACGCGCCAGGCGGACCATGCCCATGTCGAATATTTCCGCGGCATCAAGAACCCGATCGGGTTGAAGTGCGGTCCTTCGCTGCAGGCCGACGACCTCATCAATCTGATCGATATTCTGAACCCGGAAAACGAAGCGGGTCGCCTGACGCTGATCTGCCGTTTCGGCCATGACAAGGTTGCCGACAACCTGCCGCGCCTTATCCGCGCTGTCGAGAAGGAAGGCCGCAAGGTCGTGTGGTCCTGCGACCCGATGCACGGGAACACGATCACGCTCAACAACTACAAGACCCGTCCGTTCGAGCGGATCCTGTCAGAAGTCGAGAGCTTCTTCCAGATCCATCGTGCCGAGGGTACGCATCCGGGCGGCATCCATATCGAGATGACCGGCAAGGACGTGACCGAGTGCACGGGTGGTGCTCGCGCCGTCGGCGCCGAGGACCTGCAGGATCGCTACCACACTCATTGCGACCCGCGTCTCAATGCCGACCAGGCACTGGAACTTGCCTTCCTGCTCGCCGAGCGGATGAAGGGCGGCCGCGACGAGAAGCGTCTGCGCGCCCACGGCTGATATCGGGTACAGCTAAGCTGTCATGCAATTGACGGGCCGGCGAAAGCCGGCCCGTTTGCTTTGTCCGACATGATCAATCCAGTTGAAAGTTGCTTCATTTCTTTGAGATTGACCCGGAGATGGTTCTTGGAAAAATTTCCTTCGACGAGAGGGAGCGATCATGAACGAAGAACATTCCGGCGCCTGCCTTTGCGGCAGCGTGCGCTTCAAGACAAGCGACAGACCGCGCGAGGTTGTTGCCTGCCATTGCTCACAATGCCGCAAGCAAACCGGACTCTATTACGCCGCAGCCAATGTGGCGACAGACAAGCTCGTTGTCGAAGGGGAGGCGTCTGTCACTTGGTATCGCGCCAGCGCATTTGCCCGCCGCGGCTTCTGCAAGACCTGCGGTTCCGCCTTGTTCTGGCAGGCGGATGGTGCCGAGGAAATCTCTGTTATGGCGGGGCTCTTCGATCGGCCAACCGGTCTTGAGATCGCCTATCATATCTATTGCGCCGACAAGGGCGATTATTACGAGATCACCGATGGCTTGCCGCAATACGGGCAGGCACGACCTTAAAGTGCAGCGCGATCTTTCAGATTCGCTTCGCGCGCTTTAGGTCTTTGATTTTGCGCATGTCGTTGTCGCAAGACCGCTGCACAGTTTTGGGCGGCAGGCTTTAGCAGCCGTCGGCTCGGGTTTTCAATGAGCCTCAGGCGTCGCCCTTTTCTGCTACCAGCTTGTTAAGCCGGGAGATTTCCTCCCGCACCAATGCAAGCTCGGTCAGCACCTGCATGTCGATCTTCTGGTGTAGCGACAGAACTTCGAGCTCCGCCTTGAGATTGACCTCATAATCCTTGGTGGCTTCGAAGCGATCCCGCTCTGCCTGTCTGTTCTGCGACATCATGATGATCGGCGCCTGGATGGCGGCGAGCATGGAAAGAACGAGGTTGAGAAAAATGAAGGGGTAGGGATCGAAGGCGCCGGTGGCGAGAAGGACGGTGTTGACGACACACCAGAATACGAGAAACAGCAGGAAGCAGATAATAAAGGACCAAGAGCCGCCGACGCGGGCGATGCTGTCTGCGAGGCGCTGTCCGGTCGACGCGTCTGCCGAGAGCGCCGCGTTGACATTCGTGGATATGATCTTGCGCTCATGCGCCTTTCTCAGAACGCGCTTCTCGATATCGCCGAGTTCCTCGGAAGCCTTGTCGAAATGCAGATGAGCAAAGTTGGGGAGGCTGTGCATGGGGGCTCCAGGGGGCGTGATGGCGTTGAAAGCAACTATTCGACCAATAGGTGGAAATGCAACGGTAGAAGAGTTTCAGAGCCGATCGCTCATGGAGTCGCTGGATGTGCCGTCGGCTGAGAATGTGTGGCACGATCTTTGATGTCCGGAGGCAGAGGAAGGCGGTTGCGGAAGCAGGATGCCACCGCTAAATGTATGGCATGACAGAGCAAAGCCAAATCACCCACACGATCCGCATCGCGGTTGCGCAGCTCAATCCGACGGTCGGAGACGTCTCCGGCAACCTCGCCAAAGCGCGCGAGGCGCGGGCCGAAGCGGCGCGCGAGGGTGCTGATATCGTGTTGCTGACGGAGCTGTTTATTTCAGGCTATCCGCCGGAGGATCTGGTGCTGAAGCCTGCCTTCCTGCGCACCTGCTGGAAAGCGGTCGAAAGCCTTGCCGCCGATACTGCCGATGGCGGGCCGGGCGTCGTCATAGGCTTTCCGCGGCAGGACGATACCGGCCGCTATAATTCCGTGGCCGTGCTCGATGGCGGCAAGGTTATCTTCATCCGGGATAAGGTCGACCTGCCGAACTACGGCGAATTCGACGAGAAGAGGGTGTTCGATGAGGGAACGATTGCCGGGCCTGTCAATTTCCGCGGCGTCCGCATCGGCATTCCGATCTGTGAGGAAATCTGGAACGATCTCGGCATCTGCGAAACGCTGGCTGAAAGCGGGGCGGAAATCCTGCTGGTCCCGAATGGCTCGCCCTACTATCGCGGCAAGGTCGATATCCGCCATCAGGTCGCGCTGCGGCAGGTGATCGAATCCGGTCTGCCGCTGATTTTCGCGGCGCAGGTCGGCGGCCAAGATGAGCTGGTTTTCGATGGCGCGAGCTTCGGCTTCAATGCGGATAAGACGCTGGCCTTCCAGATGAGCCAGTTCGAGACGGCACTGGCGGTCACCACCTGGAAGAAGAACGGCGATGGCTGGCACTGCGCCGAAGGGCCGATGGCGCATATTCCGGAAGGTGAGGAGGCCGACTATCGAGCATGCCTGCTGGGCTTCCGCGACTATGTGAACAAGAACGGCTTCAAGTCGGTCGTGCTCGGCCTTTCCGGCGGCATCGACTCTGCGATCTGCGCCGCGATCGCCGTCGACGCGCTCGGCGAGGAGCGCGTGCGCGCGGTTATGCTGCCCTACCGTTATACCTCGCAGGACTCGCTGAAGGACGCGGCCAATTGCGCAAAGGCGCTCGGCTGCCGCTACGATATCGTTCCGATCGAGGATCCCGTCACCGGCTTCACTTCTGCCTTGTCCGATCTGTTCGAAGGCACCGAAAGCGGCATCACCGAGGAAAACCTGCAGAGTCGCGCTCGCGGCACCATCCTGATGGCGATCTCCAACAAGTTCGGCTCGATGGTCGTGACCACCGGCAACAAGTCCGAAATGTCGGTCGGATACGCCACGCTCTATGGTGACATGAACGGTGGCTTCAACCCGATCAAGGATCTCTACAAGATGCAGGTTTATGCGCTGTCGCGCTGGCGCAACCTGCATGTGCCGCAGGGCGCGCTCGGCCCCTCGGGCGAGGTGATCCCGCATAACATCATCGACAAAGCACCTTCAGCCGAACTCAGGCCAAACCAGACGGACCAGGATTCGCTGCCACCCTATCCAGTGCTCGACGATATCCTCGAATGCCTGGTGGAAAAGGAAATGTCGGTTGAGGAGATCGTTGCGCGCGGGCATGACGTTGCGACGGTGCATCGTATCGAGCATCTGCTCTATCTCGCCGAATACAAGCGTCGCCAGTCGGCGCCAGGCGTGAAGATCACCAAGAAGAATTTCGGCCGCGATCGCCGTTATCCGATCACCAACCGGTTCCGTGATCGCTGATCGCGCATCCGAGACAGGACGAGGACGAATGCGCAGCTCGGTCGAGATCTATAATATTCGCACTGGGACGAACCGGGTGGTTTGGCAAACCGACCAGCTGATCGAGGCGCCGAACTATTCGCCTGACGGCCGCTATCTGCTTTTGAACGGCGACGGGCTGCTTTACCGGCTGCCGTTGGATGGCAGCGGCGGGATCGCTCGTGTCGACACCGGCTTCGCAACCACATGCAACAATGATCATGGCATTTCTCCCGATGGGTCGCAGATTGCGATCTCGGACAAGACGCAGTACGGCAAGTCCTGCATTTACGTCTTGCCGGCCGAAGGCGGGGTGCCGCGGCAGGTCACCACCAATCTGCCTTCCTATTGGCACGGCTGGTCGCCTGACGGGCAGAGCTTCTCCTACTGCGGCATCCGCGATGATGTCTTCGATATCTACACCATCTCCACCGATGGCGGTGAGGAGACGCGGCTGACGCATGGCGAGGGCCGCAATGACGGGCCGGATTTCTCCGCCGACGGGCAGTGGATTTACTTCAATTCCAGCCGCACGGGTCTCATGCAGATCTGGCGCATCCGTCCCGATACCACGGGATTGCAGCAGCTGACCGATGACAATTACGGCAACTGGTTCGCGCATCCCTCGCCGAAGAACGACAAGGTCGTGCTGATCTCTTACGATGCCGATGTTTTCGATCACCCGCGCGATCTCAATGTTCGCATGCGGCTGATGGATATGGACGGCGGCAACCTTACGACCCTGTTCGAGCTCTTCGGCGGGCAGGGATCGATCAATGTGCCCAACTGGTCACCGAACGGTGATGAGTTTGCCTATGTGCGCTACGAGCCGGCCTGATCTTCGATTTATGACCTCTGGACAGATGGTATCTCGCGCGATAGATGTGATCCGTTCTCAGGGCGCATCCGATCCGCGGGAAGGGCAAAGCCCACCTGAAGCATAGAATACGAGACTGCCACACCTCTTTTCAGTCTGTGGGCGCGGATACCGGACGTAAATGGAAGGAGGTCTATTTTGACCACGCGCTCTTTGGCTGCGAATGCCACACTCGACTCCCTGAAAAAGCAGGCCAAGACTTTCCTCAAGGCCGTTCAATCCGGTGACGCATCGGCGCAAGGCCGCGTTGCGCCCTATTTCACCGACATTGCCAATGTCGGATTGCAGGACATTCAGCTCGTCCTTGCCCGTGAATTCGGCTTCTCCAGCTGGACCAAGCTCAAGGCACATCTGGAGGAGGGCGATCGCCAGAGCGCTCCGCGAGATCAGCTCGCCAATCGCTTCCTCTCGCTGGTGACACTTTCCTACTTCGGCAACATCGCCGCCGATCCGGCCCGGTTTGAAGAAGCGCTGGTGCTGTTGGAGGCAAACCCGGAGATTGCCGCCGAGAATATTCATGTCGCCGCAGCGCTTGGTGACGCCGATGGTGTCGGGCGTTGGCTCGATCGTCAACCGCAGCTTCTCGACCGCAAGGGCGGCCCTTATGACTGGTCGCCGTTGATGTATGCGGCCTATGCGCGCTTTCCTGGCCGATCAAGCCTGCCGGCTGCACGCGAGCTGGTCAGGCGCGTGGCTGATGTGAACTCCTACTTTCTCGATGGTGGGCAATATCGGTTTACCGCCTTGACCGGCGTCTTCGGTGAAGGCGAGGCGGGCAAGGAGCGCCAGCCACAGCATCCTGATTGCGAGGCCTTCGCGCGCCTGCTGCTTGAAGCCGGAGCCGAGGCCAATGACAGTCAGGCGCTTTATAATCGCATGTTCGAACCTGACGATACGTGCCTGAACTTGCTGCTGGAATATGGGCTGTCCGCCGCCGATCGGAACAATTGGCTGGTGCGTGAGGACGGCAAATTCGTCGCTAACTCGCAGACCGTCTTCGACTATCAGCTCGCATGGGCGCTCGAGCACCGTATGGCCTCGCGCGTTCGCCTGCTGTTGGAGCATGGAGCGGACGTCAACAAGCCTGTCAATGGGCGGACGCCTTACGAATGGGCGCGGCTAGGCGATGACAAGGATCTCACACTATATCTCGTTCAGCGGGGAGCTATAGCGGTTCGTCTGAAACGTGAGGATTGGGTCTACATCAAAATTCAGGAGGGAGCCGGCAACGAGGCGGACGATCCGGCAATACTCGTCGAGCACATAAAGAACGTTGCACGCGAGCTTGATATTCCCGAAGCGATGCGGCGGGCGCATCCCGCTATGCTGCACGAGGCCGCCGGCGACAATAACCTGCGGGCCGTTGGTGTCATGCTGGCATTGGGTCTCGATGTGAACGCAATGACCAGCCGCACGCCGCTGCACGAGGCGGCGCTTCACGGTCATATCGAGATGGTGCGTTTGCTGATCGAGCATGGGGCCGATACCACCATCCGCGATCCGTATTTCTACGCGCCGGCGATCGGTTGGGCAGATTACAACGGCAAGTCGGAAACGGTCGAATTCCTGAAGGCCTATCCGCTCGATATCTTTGCCGCAGCTGCTTTCGGTCAGATGGAACAGTTGACGGATCTCATCGACCGCCATCCGGAGCAGCTGGACCTGCGTTTCGGCGATTTTCGCCCGGGCGGACAGCCGAGCCCCGATCGCGATTGGATGACGCCGCTCGGTTTTGCGATCGTCAATCGCCATGCCGATGCGGTGCGGGTTCTGCTGGAGCGTGGTGCTGACGGTGGGGTCCGGGATGCTTCCGGCAGATCCTATCGCGATCTTGTGCGGGAAGCGGGAGATGAAATCATCATCTCCCTGCCGCCGCGGCCTATTGCGACGGTTGCGGGCCAGCCGCCTTCGGATGCTTGAGGTCTATGCCACCCTGGTCGGTCGCAAGGAATTGCGGCCCGACTTGGCGGACCTTGTTGGCTGAAGGGTCATAGGGGCGATCAGGCGGGAACTGCTGCGGCGCCGTCTGCGCGACCGGCGGTGCCTTTGCCGCGGGCGCCTGCATTTGCTGCAGGCTGGAATTCTTCTGCAGCCTCGGCTTCTCGATAACCGTGATTGAGCTTTCAGGTTGCGCCAGGGATTGCTGCTGCGGCGCATAGGCGTCGAGCTTCGTACGGGTGTCGATGACGATATCCGGTGCGGCCGAAGCCGGTGGGCTGCAGCCGTTTCTTTTCATCGCATCCAGCAATTGATTGCGATCGAAGCCGCCGGCATCGATACGCCCGGTGCTCTGCTCGCGTTCGTCCATCAGCAGGGTAAGGTCATGGCGCATACCGTCCAGCGACATCCTCATATCGTCGCAAACGGCGCTATTGTCGTCGGCGCCGTAGCCGAAGCCGTCATCCACGACGCAACCCTGGTTGCGCAGATCGGTCATCATTCGCCGGATCATCACATTCTGCTGGACGATGGCGCGCGAGAGCTGGCGCGTTTCATCACTTGCACCGATCACCTCGTTGGTATTCGCGTAGCGGCCGCGCAGTTCGTCGCAAAGATTGGTTTGAGCAAGGCTTGGGGTTGCCGTCAGCAGGGACAGCAGGGCGATGGAAACTAGGTGTCTGCCGCGATTCACGATACTGCTCTCGAAAGCGGTTAAGGTTTGCTGCAAGCTACACTTTGGAGCTTAACAACGTATCCATCAAAACGCACAGATTTCGAGAAGGTTCTACCGAATTGTCGCTTGCGGCCGCCCTCATCTGGCGGCCGCAAGAGGCTTGGCTCAAGCGAGCTGCGACGCCTCGACCACAGCGAGAGCCGCCATGTTGACGACGCCGCGGGATGTGACCGAAGGCGAGAGGATGTGGGCCGGAAGGGCCGTGCCCAGCAGGATCGGCCCGACATGCAAGCCGTCGGTCATGGTCTTGACCACGCCGAGCGTGATGTTGGCGGCATCGAGATTGGGGAAAACGAGCAGGTTCGCTTCGCCCGTGAGCGTGCTGTCCGGCATGACGTGACGGCGCAGGCTCTCGGAGATGGCGCTGTCGCCATGCATTTCGCCATCGACTTCCAGCTCGGGTGCCGCGTCGCGAACGAGCGCAAGCGCCTCGCGCATCTTTGTAGCACTTTCCGATTCCCGCGAACCGAAGTTGGAATGCGAGACGAGGGCGGCGCGCGGCTCGATGCCGAAGCGCTTGATTTCCTGCGCCGCAAGCACGGTCGACTCCGCGATCTCTTCGGCGGTCGGGTTAAACGTTACGTAGGTGTCGGTGTAGAAGGTGGCGCCGCGCTGCGAGATGAGCAGGCTGAGCGCCGAGAAATCCCTTACGTCGGGCCGTTTGCCGATGATCTGGCGGACGATGCGCAGATGACGCTCGTAGCGGCCTTCGAGGCCGCAGATCAAGGCATCGGCTTCGCCGCGCTTCAGGGCAAGCGCGCCGATGACGGTCGCGTTGGTGCGGACGATCGTGCGAGCGGCTTCGGGGATGACGCCAGCGCGGCCGACGAGCGAGAAATAGAGCTCGACATACTCGCGGAAGCGTGGATCGTCCTCGGGGTTGATAACAGCGAAATCGGTATTCGGCCGGATCTTCAGGCCGTAACGCTTCAGACGAGTCTCGATGACCGAGGGACGGCCGATCAGGATCGGCGTTGCCGTGCCTTCTTCAAGCAGGACCTGGGCGGCGCGCAGCACGCGCTCATCTTCACCTTCGGAGAAGACGACGCGCTTGCGTTCGGCAATCTTCGCAGCCGCAAAGATCGGCTTCATGATGAAGCCGGAACGGAAGACGAAGCGATTGAGCTCGTCCATATAGGCGTCGAAATCCTTGATCGGACGCAGCGCCACGCCGCTGTCGGCGGCGGCTCTCGCCACGGCCGGCGCAATGCGCAGGATCAGGCGCGGATCGAAGGGCGAAGGAATGAGGTAGTTGGGGCCGAAGACCGGCGTTTCGCCGGTGTAGGCGCGGGCAGCGACGTCGGAAGGCTCTTCGCGGGCAAGCGAGGCGATGGCGCGAACGGCGGCCATCTTCATCTCTTCATTGATCGTCTTGGCGCCGCAATCGAGCGCACCGCGGAAGATATAGGGGAAGCAGAGAACGTTGTTCACCTGGTTCGGGAAATCGGAGCGACCGGTACAGATCATCGCGTCAGGGCGGGCAGCGCGGGCGAGGTCGGGCATGATTTCCGGCGTCGGATTGGCGAGCGCCATGATCAGCGGCTTTTCCGCCATCTGTTCGAGAAGCTCCGGCTTCAAAACGCCGGCGGCAGACAGGCCGAGGAAAACGTCGGCGCCCGGAATGGACTCGGCAAGCACGCGCTTGTAGCTATCCTGGGCATAGACGGATTTCCATTCATCCATCAGGACGTTGCGGTCCTTGTAGACTAGGCCTTCGATATCGTGGACCCAAATGTTCTCGCGCTTGGCGCCGAGAGTGACGAGCAGGTTGAGGCATGCGAGCGCTGCGGCGCCAGCGCCCGAGGCGACGATCTTGACGTCCTCGATCTTCTTACCGGCAAGCTCAAGGCCATTGAGGATAGCGGCGGCGACGATGATGGCGGTGCCGTGCTGGTCGTCGTGGAAAACCGGGATTTCCATCTTTTCGCGCAGGCGGCGTTCGACGTCGAAGCACTCCGGCGCCTTGATGTCTTCGAGGTTGATGCCGCCGAAGGTCGGCTCAAGTGCGGAAATGGTGTTGACCATCTCGTCGACGGTCGGGGCTGCGACTTCGATGTCGAAGACATCGATGCCTGCGAATTTCTTGAAGAGAACGGCCTTGCCTTCCATGACCGGCTTGGAGGCGAGAGGGCCGATATTGCCTAGGCCCAGAACGGCCGAACCGTTCGAGATAACAGCAACGAGATTGGCGCGGGACGTATAGTCGGCCGCCGTTTCCGGGTTGTCGCGGATCGCGAGGCAGGGGGCGGCAACGCCCGGGGAATAGGCAAGTGCCAGATCGCGCTGGTTGCCGAGCGGCTTGGTCGCCTGAATTTCAAGCTTGCCGGGGCGGGGATAGCGGTGGAAATAGAGCGCCTGTTCGTCGAAATTGCCGCTGGCCATGTTCTTGGCTGCTTTCGAATTGTCGTTCGTGTCCATCTTGCGTCTCCATTCCAGGCCTATGCTTCGAGTCCCTGCATACATCAATCGGTTTGGGTTCACAGTATGCAATTGACGTCACTGAGCGTTTTTGCCGCGACAATGTCTTGATCGACCGTGCACCGGGCCACTTACAAGAGCGAAACGATGCGAAACACCTATCCGCTTTATGCTGACTATTTTCATGGCGCGCGGGTGGGTTTCGTGCCTGTGGCTACGAGCACCCGAATCAGCCTGCAGAGCCGCCAAACACAGGATTTGTCATCTTCCTGAAACACGAGTCTGGTTTTGGAATAGGTAAGGCTAGGATAGGGCACGGACATAGAGTTCGTGAATGAAAACATGGACACCCGGCGATTCCGCACATTGTTCATTTCTGACGTGCACCTCGGTTCGAAAGCCGCCAAGGCGGATTTTCTGCTCGACTTTCTCCGTCATCACGAGGCCGATACCATCTATCTGGTCGGCGATATCGTCGATGGCTGGCGGCTGAAGCGGAACTGGTACTGGCCGCAGGATTGCAATGACGTGGTGCAGAAGCTGTTGCGCAAGGCGCGCAAGGGCACGCGCATCGTCTACATTCCCGGCAATCACGATGAATTCCTGCGCGATTTCCCCGGCATGCATTTTGGCGGCATTGAAGTGGCGCAGCGCGCCATGCACGAAACGGCCGACGGCAAGAAATATCTCGTGCTGCACGGCGACGAATTCGACGTCGTCGTTCGCAACGCCCGCCTGCTTGCCTATCTCGGCGACTGGGCCTACGACATGGCGATCCTGATCAATATCGGCCTTGCGGCGGTACGCCGCCGCCTGAACATGCCCTATTGGTCCTTCTCTGCTTGGGCGAAGCTGCAGGTCAAGCATGCGGTCAACTTCATCGGCGAATTCCAGCGGGTGATTGCCGAAGAAGCAAAGCGCAACGATGCCGATGGCGTCATCTGCGGTCACATCCACCATGCCGTGATCGAAGATCTGGACGGCGTGCGCTACATCAATACGGGCGACTGGGTGGAAAGCTGCACGGCGATTGCCGAGCATGAGGACGGCACCTTCGAGCTGATCACCTGGCAGACGATCCTTGAGACGCAGCCCGTCGGCGCGTCGATAGAAGAGCTGCCGCAGTCGCTGGGCGCTCAGGCAGCCTGATTTCGCACCTGTTCACGAACTTGGTGATAGGCTGTCATAAATATTGACTGCCAGGAAAGGGTCGGAGAGCCGAAGTTTTTCGGAAACGTTACAGTTCGACCGCTTCTCGCCATAGTCGTGCTCCCGATAGAGTGATAGGGACAAATCAGTTCCCTTCAGGTCTGTCATGATTCCCGCGATAAAATCTTTCCAGGGTGAGGGTGCGCCTCCGTATTTCCGCTTGCGCACTGCTTTGTCCTATTGCGCCCCGTTGTTCGTCAACGGCATTGCTTTGCCATTCTTTCCCGTCTGGCTGGCGGGCTTGAATTTCAGCGATCACGAGATCGGTCTCGTGATTGCAGTGCCGATGGTGGTGCGCGTTCTCGTGACGCCCGTTATCGCCGTTCTCGCCGACCATATGAAGGAACGCGCCGATGTGCTGTTCTGGTCAGGCGGCCTGTCGCTGCTCACGGCGATCGCGCTGTACTGGACCAGTGAATTCTGGCCTGTGCTGCTGGTCTACGGCATTCAGGGGGCGACCTATGCGCCCTATTTGCCGGTGGTCGAATCCATCGCCATGTCCGGCGTCAGGCGCTGGGGCTTCGATTACGGCTCGATGCGGGTCTGGGGGTCGATCACCTTCATTGTCTCAACCCTTCTCGGAGGGCAGATGATCGGAATGTGGGGTGGCACTATGGTGCTTCCCGTCATGGTCGCGGGCTTTGTGCTGACCATGCTGATGGGCTTGGTCTCGCCACGCATCGGACCGACGCGACGGCGCAACCAGCCGATCAACCTGCAGTCGCCGACGGGGAGCCTGCGCTCTCCGCAATTGCTGATCACCATGATCGGCGTCTCGGTGCAGCAATCGAGCCACGCAATGCTCTATACCTTCGCCTCGATCTACTGGCGCAAGCTCGGATTTTCCGGCACGGAAATTGCCGTTCTCTGGAGTATCGGCGTCGCGGCCGAGGTGCTGGTTTTCTTCCTGTCCAAGACATTGAATCGCCGCTTCAGCGCGTGGACGCTCATTTTCTTCGGGGCGACCGTCTGTGTCCTGCGCTGGGTCCTGTTTCCGGTCAATTTCGGTTTCCTGGGCTATTTCCTGCTGCAATGCCTGCATTCCTGCACATTCGCCTGCGTGCATACCGGCATTCAGCGCCGCATTGTCGCATCGGTGCAGGAAACGCAGGAATCGTCGGCCCAGGGCGCCTATTACTTCTATAACGGCATGTTCCTCGGCCTGATGACGCTGGCTTCGGGCTATCTGTACGCCTGGCTCGATCTCTACAGCTATTATGTCATGGCGGCGCTGGCGGTCATCGGTCTGGTCATGGTCATCCTTGCACGCGGCCTTCAGTCCAAGAGCTCGGCGATCGGCGGAGGCGCGCATCGCGCTTCGTGACGCGGATGCAACAAATTCATTTGGATATCAAAAAGCCGTGCCATATCTTGGCCGCGGCGCGGCATAGCAATTTCCTGTGCAGTCGGTGTATTAAACATCGGCGTCGTTCGGGCAATCCGAGTCGACATTGATGATGCCAGATCTGAAAGACGCATGAGCTTGAAAGCAGCCGAACAGAAAACCGATGCACCGAGGATCGATGACGAGGGTGATGGCCGTGGGCATCGCTATCGGCTCGAGGGTAATTGGCGTAGCGCCAATGTGCATGGCGTGCTGCGACAGATCGAGCAACTCTCGAAACGCAGCGCCGGCGGCGATGTCGTCATCGATCTTTCCGCACTGTCGGATGTGGACACTGCAGGGGCGCTGCTGATCCGGCGGCTGAAGATGAGTCAGGAAGCTCATGGAGCGACCGTGACCATCGACGGCTCCAACCAGCATATCGACGAATTGCTGACCGCTTTCGATAAGGATGCAAACGAGCAACGCGCCGCACCGAAGCCGCAAATATCCTTGGCCGAAAAGTTGTTGGCACCTATCGGCAGGAATGTCTACGACCTGTGGGGCAACCTGATTGCCGCGATGTATATTCTCGGTTCGGCGGTCAGGGGAGCGCAGCTGAAGTTCGGACGCGGCAGCGGCGTCTCGCCGGCGTCGATCGTCAACCAGATCGACCACATGGCAGTGCGCGCCGTTCCGATCATCCTGCTCATGTCGTCGCTGATTGGCGCGATCATCGCCCAGCAGGGCGCGTTCCAGCTGCGTTATTTCGGCGCCGAGGTCTTCGTCGTCGATCTCGTCGGCATCCTGCAATTGCGCGAAATCGGGGTGCTTCTCACCGCCATCATGATCGCCGGCCGGTCCGGCAGCGCGATTACGGCCGAGATCGGCTCCATGAAGATGCGCGAGGAAGTGGATGCGCTGAAGGTCATGGGCCTCAACCCTGTCGGTGTGCTGATCTTCCCGCGTCTTGTTGCGCTGACGGTTGCGCTGCCATTGCTGACGATCATTGCCAACTTCGCCTCGCTTTTCGGTGCGGCGATGGTTGCCTGGGGCTATTCCGGAATCACCATCGCGACCTTCATTTCGCGACTGCATGAGGCGGTCAGCCTTTCCACTGTGATTTCCGGTATGATCAAGGCGCCGTTCATGGCGCTGGTGATCGGTATCGTCGCAGCTGTCGAGGGATTAAAGGTCGGCGGCAGCGCTGAATCGCTCGGCCAGCACGTAACTTCGGCAGTGGTGAAGTCGATCTTCGTCGTCATCCTGATGGACGGGCTGTTTGCCATGTTCTATGCCGCGATCGATTTCTGAGGGATGGCAAGGATGAGCGCGCTTCACTCGGAGACCCCGTTGGAAACTGATGAGCATGGCAGGGACATCGTGCTGTCGGCACGGGACGTGACCGTCGCTTTCGGATCGAAAGTCGTCCTCGACAAGTTGAACCTCAATATCTATCGCGGCGAAATCCTGGGCTTCGTCGGCGCGTCCGGTGCGGGCAAGTCCGTGCTGCTGCGCACGGTGCTGCGGCTGTTGCCACGGCGCTCGGGCAAGATCGAGATCCTCGGCGAGGACTATGACAAGCTCGACGAGAATGAGCGCAACCGGCTCGACATGCGTCTTGGTGTGCTCTTCCAGCAGGGAGCGCTGTTTTCTTCGCTGACGGTGAAGGAGAACATCCAGGTGCCGATGCGCGAGTATCTGGACCTGCCGAAGGAGATGATGGACGAGCTGGCGCTGATGAAGATCCGCATGGTGGGTCTCGCTGCCGACGCCGCCGACAAATACCCCTCCGAGCTTTCCGGCGGCATGATCAAGCGCGCCGCGCTCGCCAGGGCATTGGCGCTCGATCCCGACCTTGTTTTCCTCGACGAGCCGACGTCAGGGCTCGATCCCATCGGTGCAACCGAGTTTGACGAGCTGATCGCCAAGCTGCGCGACACGCTCGGCCTGACCGTTTATATGGTGACTCACGACCTCGACAGCCTGTTTTCCGTCTGCGACCGTATTGCCGTTCTCGGACAGAAGCGGGTATTGGTGGAAGGTACGGTTGAGGACATGCTCGCCTGTGATGATCCCTGGGTGCAATCCTACTTCAGGGGCAAGCGCGCACGTTCGATCGTGCCGCGGGAGGACATCAGAGGCCGTAGCGACGACAAAGGCGCAAGCGCCCACAGCCGCGAGAAGTGACTGGAGATTATGGAAACCAAAGCCAATTATACGATCGTCGGGTTCTTCACGCTGCTTGTCATCGCGGCCGCGTTCGGTTTCGTCTACTGGATGGCCGAGTATGGCCGCGGTGGCCCGATGGTCGAACTCGTCGTGCGTATTCCCGGCTCGGCAAACGGCTTGAGCGTCGGCTCGCCAGTGCGCTTCAACGGTATTCAGGTCGGTTCGGTACAGGGGCTGTCGATCGACGCGGACGATCCCAACTATTCGCTGGCTTTCACGCAGGTCCGCGCCGATGCGCCGGTCTACACATCGACCAAAGCCATCCTGGAGATCCAGGGCCTGACCGGGGCTGCTTACATCGAGCTTTCCGGCGGCCGCAATGGCGACGAAAACATTCTGAAACGCTCCATCGATACGGGCAAGCGAGCGGTGCTTCTTGCCGATCAATCCAGCGTCACGAACCTGCTGACGACGGCAGACAAGATCCTGAACCGCGCCAACGACACGATCGGCGACATTCAGGGATTCGTCTCGGATTCGCGCGGACCGCTCACGGATACGGTGCGCAATGCGCAGAAATTCTCCAAGGCGATCGCTGACAATTCCGACAATATCGACAAATTCCTGGCGAGCGTCGGGCAGCTCTCCGATACGTTCAAGACCGTTTCGACACGCGTCGATTCGACCCTGGACGCGGTCGAGAAGCTGGTTCGTGCCGTCGATGCCCAGAAGGTCAATGACGTCATTGCCAATGCCGACCGCATTACGGCCAATGTTGCCGACGCGACGACCGACCTGAAGGCGACGATTGCAAGCTTCAAGCAAACGGCCGATACCTACACGACCTTTGGCCAGAATGCGCAAAAGACCCTGGATCGCGTCGATGCGATCGTCGCGCAGATCGACCCGGCCAAGATCAAGGGTTCGGTCGACGACATTGCCGACGTGACGAAGCAGGCGCGTACGGCTGTCGCCTCCATCCGCGATGTGGCCAGTTCGGTCGCGGCGCATCAGCAGGATATCGATCAGACGATTGCCAACGCGCGTGATATTTCCACCAAACTCAATTCGGCATCCGGCAAGGTCGACGGCATCCTGACCAAGGTCAATTCGCTGCTCGGCGACGACAGCACGAAATCGTTGTTCGCCGAGGCGAAGGATACGCTCGAATCCTTCAAGAAGGTGGCAGACAATCTCAATTCGCGTATCGGACCGATTGCCGACAATCTGCAGAAGTTCTCGAGCGGCGGTCTGCGCGATGCCCAGACGCTTATCAATGATATGCGCGGTACGGTTGACAATCTGAACACGACTATCAGTAATTTCGACCGTAACCCGCAACGACTGCTGTTCGGTGGCGATACGGTGAAGACATATGACGGCCGCGCGCGGCGTTGATGAATAGCGAGATCTGGTCTCCAGGGGATAAGCGAAATATGGTCGGTTGCGTATCGAGTGAGCGTCGTCAGATGTGGAAGGCCGTGATTGCGTTGCCGTTGCTCGCAGCCTTGCTCGGAGGCTGTGGTACCTCCGGCCACAACGATACCTATGATCTCTCGGGGTCGGCGAAGGTGAACGGGCCTTCGGCCAAGAGCAAACAGATCCTGATCCCTCAACCGACAGCGTTGCAGGCGCTCGACAGCAACCAGATCGTCATTCGCGTTTCGTCCTCGGAAATCCAGTATCTCGGCAAGTCGCAATGGAGTGACAAGCTGAGCAAGATGGTCCAGTCCAAGCTGGCGGAAGCATTTGAGAATACCGGCAAGCTCGGCGGCGTCGGGGTTCCGGGGCAGGGACTGGCGATCGATTATCAGATCGTGACGGACATCCGCTCCTTCGAAATCAATGCGTCGCATGGCCAGAAGACAGCGGTTGTTGAAATCTCGGAGAAAATCCTGAACGACCGCACGGGCACTGTGAAGGCACAGAACGTCTTCCGCAAAGTCGTGCCCGTCAGCGGCAGCAGCAATCCGGACTTCGTGAAGGCGCTCGATTCGGCATTTGCGGGCGTGACGGGCGAGCTTGTCGACTGGACGCTGCGCTCGCTGTAGAAGCGCTTGGCGAAGATTGCTTCTTAGCTTTTGCCATCGGCGGCAATGCCTGAAGCATTGTGGCTATGCGGGGAGGGTTACCGCCTCATCCAATCGCCGATCACGCCGAAATGGTTCGGGTGGCGGAGCCTGTTCGGGCGTTGCGTACCTTTCTTCCGCAGGCCTCTTCAATTGCTAGGGATCGACACATACACGATCTTTGCACTTGCGGTCGACATGGTGGGTTCCTCCTCTATATCGTTCAGAACGGAGTTTCGGTCGGCGAAGCAGGCGCAGGCTCTGAAGCGGCTGAATGGCGATTTCCGCAACATTCTTGCACAGTCCTGCAAAGCGAACCGCTCGCGGCCCGCGGAGGCTTGCCGTTTTCCGTTCGGAGTGTAACAACACCCCTAACGCAGGGCTTTCGCCGGTCGCGCCAAGCGTCGGCGGTATTGCGTCAAATCGGAAGTGGTTGCGTCCTCCGAATCTCCGGAATGGGTCGGCGCAGCCAACGACTCACTGGAGGATTGTCGTGGAAAAGGCAGAAATCGGGCTGATTGGTCTCGCGGTGATGGGATCGAATCTGGCGCTCAACATCGCCGAAAAAGGCAACAAGATCGCAGTGTTCAACCGTACGCCGCAGGTGACGGATGAATTCTACGCCAATGCGGGCGCGCTCAAGGACAAGATCATCCCTTGCAAGACGATCGAGGAGTTTGTGGAGGCGATCCGTCCGCCGCGGCCGATCATCATCATGATCAAGGCCGGCGAGCCGGTCGACCAGCAGATGGCGGCGTTGCAGCCCTATCTAGACAAGGGCGACATTATGATCGACGCCGGCAACGCGAATTTCCGCGATACGATCGCGCGTTTCGACCGCCTCAAGGACACTGGCCTGACCTTCATCGGTATGGGTGTTTCCGGCGGCGAGGAAGGTGCACGCCATGGACCGTCGATCATGGTCGGCGGCACGGAGGACTCCTACAAGCGCGTCGAGAAGGTGCTGACGTCGATTGCGGCCAAGTACAATGACGATCCGTGCGTTGCCTGGCTCGGCAATGACGGCGCCGGCCATTTCGTCAAGACGATCCACAACGGCATCGAATATGCCGATATGCAGATGATCGCCGAAATCTACGGCATTCTGCGCGATGGTCTCGGCAAGAGTGCCGCCGATATCAGCTCGATCTTCGGCGACTGGAACAAGGGCCGCCTGAATTCCTATCTGATCGAGATCACCGAAAAGGTTCTCGCCGCCAAGGACCCGGCAACCGGTAGCGCCATGCCTGACGTCATCCTCGACAAGGCCGGCCAGAAGGGCACCGGCAAGTGGTCTGCCATCGAAGCCCAGAACATGGGTATTCCGGCAACCGCGATCGAGGCAGCCGTTGCCGCGCGCAGCCTGTCGGCCCTTAAGAGCCAGCGCGAAGCCGCCGAAAAGATCTTCGGTACGCCGGACTATAAATTCCCGATCGCTTTCGGCCCTGAGCTGCTGAAGGATCTGGAGCTTGCGCTGTTTGCCGCCAAGATCGGCGCTTATGCGCAGGGCTTTGCTGTGATGGCGGAGGCTTCGAAGGAGTTCAACTGGTCGCTGCCGATGCCCGTCATCGCCAAGATCTGGCGTGCCGGCTGCATCATCCGCTCGCAGTTCCTCGACGAGATCACCAGCGCCTTCACCAAGAATCCGGATGCGGCGAATCTGATCGCCACGCCGGCCTTTGCCGAGATGGTCAAGGAATCGATCCCGTCGCTGCGCCGCATCGTTTCGGCTGCGACCGCTGCCGGCCTGCCGGTTCCGGCGCTGGCTTCGGCGCTCACTTACTTCGATGCCTATCGTCAGGCACGCGGTACCGCCAACCTGATCCAGGCCCAGCGCGACTTCTTCGGCGCGCACGGCTTCGATCGTGTCGACGGCAAGGACATCCACCACGGCCCATGGGGCAGCGGCGCTCAGGGCTGAGAAAACAGTCCGATGTGATTTTGAAAAAAGGCCCGCCGGAGAAATCCGGCGGGCTTTTGCCATCAGCTCTTCGGCCAGACAGGCGAGCTGATGCTTTGCAGCAGTTCGGGCTCTATGCCGTCGATGCGAGCGATGATCGACTTCGCCAGCTCGCGACCGCCCTGACGGACGTCCTCGTAGATCGTGATAATCTCCGGGCGGATCCAGTTCAGCACGTCGGTCGATTGCTTGGCGACCATGTCGATGTCGCGGCCGAGGCGGAAACCAGCCGCCTCGATGCCGGCGTTGACGGCAATGGCGCCAGCGCCGCTGGAGCAGACGATACCGTCAGGCCGATGTGAGGAGCGCATCAGCGCTTCGACGCTGTCCCTGATGTCGGCAAGCGGCGCATCGGTCGTTACCCTCAAAGGGATCTCTTCAGCGCCATATTCGTGCAGGCCGATCTGGAAGCCGATACGGGTATGCGAATAATAGGTCAGCTTGCTGGCTGGTTGCAGCAGGGCCAGGCGACGCCGCCCCTTGGCGACAAGTGCGCGCACGGCCTCGTGAGTAAAGGCTTCGTTGTCGAAATCATGGAAGGGGTGGACGATACCCATATCCGTGCGTCCATGCGTGGCGAACGGCAGTCCGCGTTCATGCATAAGGCGAACGCGCGCATCATCCGGCTCCGTGCGCGATATGATGACGCCGTCGGCCGAACCGGTGTCGAGAATATAGCGCACCGGCACCAGCGGATCTTTGCTGTGGGAATGCGGCGTGATGACCAGATGGTATTGCGTGCCTGCCAGAACCTCGGAAATGCCGAAGACCATCTGGCTGGTGAAGCCCATGATTTCCTCGTCGATGCTCAAAACCAGAGCGATGACGTTGGTCTTGCCGGTTCGCAGGCGTACGCCTGCGCGGTTCGGCTGGTAGCCCAACTGCCGGGCGACCATGCGCACGCGTTCCTTGGTCTCGGCGCCGATATCGGGGGCATCCTTCAATGCGCGGGATACCGTGGTAATGCCAAGCCCGGTCATGAAGGCGATCGTCTTGAGCGTCGGCCGCTCCGGTGCCGTCTGCGGCGTGCCGCTCGCTGAAGTCTTCTTATTGTCCATTTCGTCCAAGCTCGCCTCCCGGCCGCCTCCCGCGACCAATCCGCTTATATTGCTCATGCTTGCGCCGCAAGCATAGATGCATTGCGATCGCCCCATCGTCAGTGATGAAAACTGTAACGATACAGTTCGATTGTCGAGTGCTATTTTATGACGACTTGCCGGAGTAATACTTCCTGGTTGTATCGATCTGCTTTTCCGAAGATTTTCCCGTTCACGATGGCGAAACGATGGGACGGGTGACGTATTCAAGGGTATTTTTTTATAAAAATCAACATATTGATACTACCTCCCGCAGGGTTTTCGCTTGGAGGTGGAGCTGCGAATGTGTGCTCTTCACAAGTCTATTTTCCTCTATGGGTTGTATAATTGCGTGCGTTGAAAAAATTTTGGATAGGCGGTTGCGCACCGAAAATGATTCGACTAGGTTTTTCCGGCAACGTTTCAGTGAGGGAGGAGAACTCATGAATATTCGTTTGATGGCTGCCGCTTTGCTCGCATCTGTCGCGATTCCAGCCTTTTCCGCAAATGCGACCGATCTTGAGGTAACGCATTGGTGGACATCGGGCGGCGAAGCAGCCGCGGTGAAGGTTTTGGCCGAACAGTACAATGGTTTGGGCGACAATCACTGGGTCGACGGCGCGATTGCCGGATCCGGTTCGACGGCTACGCCCTTGATCGTCAGCCGCATTCTGGGCGGCAATCCGATGGGTGCAACGCAGCTCAATACGGGTCGCGACGCCGAAGAGCTGGTCAAGGCCGGCCTGATGACGGACCTGACCGATCTCGCCGAAAAAGAGCACTGGAAGGATATCATTCGTCCGGCGAGCCTGCTGGCTTCGTGCACCTATCAAGGGCGCGTCTTCTGCGTGCCGCTCAACATTCATTCCTGGCAGTGGCTGTGGCTCAACCGGCACGTCTTCGAAGACAACGGCATGAAGGTGCCGGCGAACTGGGACGAGTTTGCAGCCGATGCGCCGAAGCTGCGCGAAAAGGGTATCATTCCGCTCGCGACCGGCGCTCCATGGCAGGTCGACGGTATCCGCAACGTCATGCAGGTCGGCATCGGCGGCAAGGAGACCTATCTGGCGATCTACGACAAGAAGAACGCAGATGCGGTCAAAAACCCCGAGAACCGCAAGGTTTGGGATGCATTTGCACAGGCTCGCGGTATGGTTGACGACAGCTATTCCGGCCGCGACTGGAACGTCGCCACCAACATGGTCATTACGGGCAAGGCTGCAGGCCAAATCATGGGCGACTGGGCGCAGGGCGAGTTCGGCGTAGCGAAGCAGGTTGCAGGCAAGGACTATGATTGCTTGCCAGGCCTCGGATTCCATGCGTTGCTCGATACCGGTGGCGACAGCTTCTACTTCCCGAAGAACAGCAATCCGGACATCACCAAGGCGCAGCTCGAGCTTGCCAGCATGCTGGTTTCCAAGGAAACCCAGGTCAAGTTCAACCTCGCCAAGGGTTCTCTGCCTGTTCGCGGCGATGTCGATCTGACCGCCGCCAGCTCCTGCATGAAGAAGGGTCTGGAAATCCTGAAGAACCCGGATAACGTGCTGCCGGGCGTGACGCAGCTGATCGATCCCGATACGCGCGGCCAGATGACCGATCTTGGCCTGCAGTTCTTCTCGTCGAAGATGACCGTGGACGAGGCGATCGAAAAGCAGACCGCCATCTTCAAGCAGGCTCAGTAAGCAGACGACCATCCTATCAATCGCGATGGCTGACATTGGGACGGGCGAGAGTTCTTGCCTGTCCCGGTGACGCCACCAACGGAGGTGTCGATGGCTAACGCTGTCCGGCCACTTGGTCTGTTCCGCAATCTCAATGCAAAGATCGCCGCCATTCCGATGGTGCTGACGGTAATCGTCGTCTTCGTAGGTTGCACGCTCTGGACCGTCATCTACTCGTTCACCGATTCCAAACTGCTGCCCAGTTCCAACTTCGTCGGATTGTCGCAGTATCAGCGTCTATGGGGCACCGATCGCTGGAACGTCTCCATCGGCAATCTCGCGACATACGGCGTTCTCAGTCTGGTTTTCGCCTTCGTCGTCGGCTTTTTCCTGGCCGTACTGATGGATCAGAAGATCCGCTTCGAGAACACGTTCCGAACCATTTTTCTCTATCCCTTCGCTCTGTCCTTCATCGTGACCGGCCTTGTCTGGCAATGGATCCTCGACCCGTCGCTCGGGCTGCCGAAGTTGATGCAGGACATGGGGTTCACCGGCTTCAATTTCGCGCTGCTCGGCAATCAGAAGACCGTGCTTTATGCGCTCGTCATCGCCGGTCTCTGGCAGGGTACGGGGCTTGTCATGGTATTGATGCTCGCGGGCCTGCGCGGGATCGACGGCGAGATCTGGAAGGCCGCCCGCGTCGACGGCATTCCGGCCTGGCGGACCTACATCTTCGTCGTTATTCCGATGATGCGCGGCGTCTTCGTCACCACGCTCGTCATCGTCGCCTCTGGCATTGTGCGCGTCTACGACCTCGTCGTTGCCATGACGTCGGGTGGTCCGGGCTTCGCGTCGGAAATGCCCGCCAAATATGTCTATGATTTCATGTTCCAGCGCTCGAACCTCGGGCAGGCGCTTGCCGCCTCGACGGTCATGCTGGTTACCGTGTTCATCTTCGTCGTGCCGTGGGCTCTCTACGAGTTCCGCCAGAAGCGCCGGTAAGGGAGGAAGCAACCCATGGCACTTACCGCTACCATCGAACCTTCGGGCGCCAAGCCCAAGCGCCGCTTCGCACCGCGCACGATCATGCTCTACGGCATCCTCGGGCTGGCCGCGCTCTACTATTTGCTGCCGCTCTATGTGATGGTCGTCACCTCGCTGAAGGGCATGCCTGAAATCCGCATGGGCAATATCTTCGCGCCGCCCGTTGAGATTACCTTCGAGCCTTGGGTGAAAGCCTGGTCGCAGGCATGCACCGGGCTTTACTGCCACGGCATTCAGGTCGGCTTCTGGAATTCGGTGAAGATCCTCGTTCCAAGCGTCATCGTCTCGATCGCCATTGCGTCGGTCAACGGCTATGCGCTTGCCAACTGGCGCTTCAAGGGATCGGAAGTCTTCTTCACGATCCTGCTGTTCGGCGCCTTCATTCCCTATCAGGTCATGCTCTATCCGCTCGTCATGGTGCTGCGCGAACTTCACCTGTTCTCGACGCTCGGCGGCATCGTGCTCGTGCATACGATCTTCGGGATGCCGATCAACACGCTGCTGTTCCGCAACTACTTCGCCTCGCTGCCGCCGGAACTCTTCAAGGCGGCGCGCGTCGATGGCGCGGGCTTCTGGCAGATCTTCCTGCGCATCATGCTGCCCATGTCGCTGCCGATCTTCGTCGTCGGCATCATCATCCAGATCACCGGCATCTGGAACGACTTCCTGTTCGGCGTGATTTTCGCCGGCACGCAGAACTATCCGATGACCGTGCAGCTCAACAACGTCGTCAACGCCGTGCAGGGCGTGAAGGAATACAACGTCAACATGGCCGCAACGCTCCTGACTGGCGCGGTGCCGCTTATCGTCTATTTCGTGTCCGGACGGCTCTTCGTCCGGGGCATCGCCGCCGGCGCAGTGAAGGGTTGATCCATGAACAGCAGCGTTTCCATCAAAGACCTTTCGCTGAATTTCGGTGCGGTCAGTGTTTTGAAAAACCTCAATCTCGAAATCGACGACGGGGAGTTCCTGGTGCTTCTCGGCTCATCCGGCTGCGGCAAGTCGACCTTGCTCAACTGCATCGCCGGCCTGCTCGACATCAGCGAAGGGCAGATCTTCATCAAGGGCAAGAATGTCACCTGGGAAGAGCCCAAGGATCGCGGCATCGGCATGGTGTTCCAGTCCTACGCGCTCTATCCGCAGATGTCGGTGGAGAAGAATCTCTCCTTCGGCCTGCGCGTCGCCAAGGTGCCGCAGGACGAGATCAACAAGCGTATCGCGCGCGCTGCCGAAATCCTGCAGATCGAGCCGCTCTTGAAGCGCAAGCCGGCCGAGCTTTCGGGCGGCCAGCGCCAGCGCGTCGCGATCGGCCGTGCCTTGGTGCGCGATGTCGATGTCTTCCTCTTCGACGAACCGTTGTCGAACCTCGATGCCAAGTTGCGCTCGGAGCTGCGTGTGGAAATCAAGCGGCTGCACCAGTCGTTGAAGAACACGATGATCTACGTCACCCACGACCAGATCGAGGCGCTGACGCTCGCTGACCGCATCGCGATCATGAAGAACGGCGTCATCATGCAGCTCGACGATCCCACGACGATCTATAACGAGCCGCGCAATCTCTTCGTGGCCGGCTTCATCGGATCGCCGTCCATGAACTTCCTTAGGGGAGAGCTGGCCAATCGCGAAGGTAAGATCGTGTTCGCGACCAATGACGTGCTGTTTTCTCTCGACGGCTACAAGTCCGGTGAGGTGTTGCATGCTGGCCGCAAGGTCGTGCTGGGCGTCCGCCCCGAGCACATCAAGGTCAACGAGGAAGCCGCGTCCGGCGCCGAAATCCACAATGCCACCGTCGATATCGAGGAGCCGATGGGGGCCGACAATCTGCTGTGGCTCAAGCATGCCGGCCATACCATGTCGGTTCGCGTCAACGGCGCCAGACGTTTCGGCGCGGGTTCGGCTGTGAAACTCGGCTTTGACATGTCTCTCGCATCGCTCTTTGATGCGCAGACGGAACTCAGAATTTGATCCATGCACGGGGGCGGGTTGACCGCCTCCAACCTACAGCGGTCCGGGGAGGTCCGATGTCGTCTTCGCTCAATGATAACTTCACCATCGATCTGGCCGGGTCATGGAGGCTGACGTCTCCCGACAGCGATCATTCGCTGTCCATGTCGCTGCCTGGTGACGTCCATTCCGCGCTGCATGCGGAAGGGCTTATTCCCGATCCCTATTTTGCGCGCAACGAAGAGATCGTGCAGTGGGTCGCCAAGCAGGACTGGGAGCTGACGCGCAGCTTCAAGCTCGATGATGTCGATGGAGACTGGTATCTCGATATCGATTATCTCGATACGGTCGCCAGCGTCTACGTCAATGATGCCCTCGTGCTGGAGGCGAACAACTGCTTCCAGCGCTATCGTCCCGATGTCTCGAAGGCGCTCAGGACAGGCGAGAATACCCTTCGCATCGTCCTGCATTCAAGCATTTCGGCCGGCGCCGCCCTGCAGGCGAAGCAGCCATTCTACATTCCCTACAGCAGCGGCAATTCGCCGATCCCGAATGGTAACATGCTGCGCAAACCGCAATGCCACTTCGGCTGGGACTGGAACATCGCAATCGCGCCGCTTGGTCTTTATGGCACCGTTGCGCTGAAGAGGCTTGAGATCGCCCGGATCGAAAATCTCGTCACCCAGCAGATTCACAATGACGACGGCTCGGTTGACCTCAAGGTGACGGTAGCGTTGTTTGCCAAGGGGACCGGGATCGCGCAGCTCCATTTTATGCTCGATGATGAGCGGGTGCGTCTCGATGTCGGCGTCAATGCCGGCGAAACGTCGATCACCCACTTCTTCCACATAGACAAGCCCAAGCTCTGGTGGCCGGCCGGCAATGGCGAGCAGGCGCTTTATGCCCTATCTGTGGAAACCAATTTTGAAACCGTCACCCGGCAGATCGGCCTGCGCACGGTCGAGTTGATTACCACCGAGGATGAGGCGGGTAGCCGTTTTGCTTTGAAGGTCAATGGTCGCGAGATCTTTGCGCGCGGGGCAAACTGGATTCCGGCCGATGCGCTGTTTTCCCGCTCCAACCCGGCCGCGACCGAGGGTCTGCTGCAATCGGCCGTCGACGCCAATATGAATGCGATCCGCGTCTGGGGCGGCGGCTTCTATGAGCATGACTGGTTTTATGACACCTGCGACCGGCTGGGGCTAATGGTGTGGCAGGACTTCATGTTCGCCTGCAATCTCTATCCGTCGACGGGCGACTTCTTGGAAAATGTCGAGGAGGAGGTCGGCTATCAGGTTCGCCGTCTGGCGACGCATCCGTCCATCGTTCTCTGGTGCGGCGACAACGAACTGGTGGGCGCGCTTACCTGGTTCGAGGAGTCCCGCAAAGACCGTGATCGCTACCTCGTCTCCTATGATCGCCTGAACAGGACGATCGAGAAGGCGATGAAGAAGGCGCTGCCGGACGCGATCTGGTGGCCGTCGAGCCCGGCTTCGGGCTATCTCAACTTCGGCGACGCATGGCATGCCGACGGCTCGGGCGACATGCATTACTGGTCGGTCTGGCACGAGAACAAGTCCTTCGACAATTATCGCACCGTACAGCCGCGCTTCTGCTCGGAGTTCGGCTTCCAGTCCTACACCTCGCTGCCTGTTATCAAAACCTATGCCGAGGCGAAGGATATGAATATCGCCTCTCCGGTCATGGAGCTGCACCAGAAGAATGCCGGCGGCAACGAGCGGATTGCCGGCACGATGTTCCGCTATTTCCGTTTCCCGAAGGACTTTCCGAATTTCGTCTATTTGAGCCAGGTCCAGCAGGGCCTCGCGATCAAGACGGCGGTGGAATATTGGCGGTCGCTGAAGCCTCATTGCATGGGCACCATCTACTGGCAGCTCAACGACACCTGGCCAGTGGCTTCTTGGTCCAGCCTGGATTACGGCGGCCGGTGGAAGGTGATGCATTATCTGGTGCGGCGCTTCTTCCAGCCCGTATCTGTTGCGGCCATTCCCTCCGAAGACAGCAAGACGATCCGCTTCTCTCTGGTCAACGACACCAATGCCGATGTCACGGCCGATATCTCCGTCTCGCTGTTGAAGCTCAATGGCGAGCGGGTGCCGTTCAGCACGGCGCATGCCGTCTGTACGCCGGATGCGGCTGTCACGGCCTTGTCGATCGATGCGGACCAGATACCGACGGATTGCCTGCTGGCGTGGCGTTTCACCGCATCGAATGGAATGGGCTGCGAGGGGCATTATGTCCACGGCACCTACAAGGCGCTCGAGCTTCAGCCTGCCGGCCTGACGATGCTGAGGGAGGAGAAGGAGGAAAACGGGACGGTGGAGCTCACCGTCACCGCAGAGGGACTTGCGCTGTTCGTGATGATCGAGAGCGAAATCGAGGGACGTTATTCCGACAACGCCTTCGATCTTGCCGCCGGCGAGAGCCGCCGCATCGTCTTCACGCCGGCCAAACCCATTGCAGGTGGCGCCCCTGCATTCCGCATCTACGATTTGCAATCCAGTCAGTCGGTGGACAGCTAGCTGGCGGCCACCCTGCTGATGGATTGAACTATCGCGCCGCATCGGCGGCGCTTTCGGGGCCACAAGCCCAGGACAGACGGCCCGAAGGCCATTGGAGGAGTATCGATGACGAAACTTGGATTTCAGCTTTATAGCGCCCGCAATTTCCAGCCCTATTCGGAGATCTTTGTAAAGCTCGGCAAGGCCGGCTATGCCGAAGTGGAAGGCTTTGGCGGCATTTATGCCGATCTCGACGAAACGGGCCTCAAGAGCCTGCGCACGGAACTCGACAGGAACGGCCTGCGGATGGCAAGCGGCCATTTCAGCCCGGACTTCCTTGACGGCGAAGTGCAGAAGTCGCTCACCATCGGCAAGGTCCTTGGCATGGATTCGATCTACGCGCCGCATATCGCTGCCGATCAGCGTCCGACCGATGCCGCCGGCTGGCGCGCTTTCGGCAAGCGCCTGCATGAAATGAGCAAGCCCTACAAGGATGCGGGCTTCGAATTCGGCTGGCATAACCACGACTTCGAATTCGTCAAGCAGGCGGACGGCTCGCTACCGATCGAGCAGATCTTTGAAGCTGCACCGGATATTTCCTGGGAAGCAGACATCGCATGGGTGATCCGTGGCGGCGGCGATCCCTTCGCCTGGATCGAAAAGCTCGGTCCGCGCATCACCGCCGTTCACGTCAAGGATATTGCTCCGGCTGGCGAGAACAAGAACGAAGACGGTTGGGCCGATGTTGGTCACGGCACGGTTCCGTGGGCAAAGCTGCTCAAGGCGCTTGCCGGCACCAAGGCTAGGCACTTCATCGTCGAACATGATAATCCGAGCGATGTCGATCGCCTGATCACGCGCTCCATCGCATCCTTCAAGAGCTTTTGAGGCACTTCCACATGGCTAAGGAACTAGGCGTCGGCATCATCGGATGCGGCAATATCTCAACCACCTACTTCTCGCTTGCCCCGCTATTCAAGGGCCTGAAGGTGCTGGCCTGTGCGGATATTAACATGGATGCGGCGCGGGCACGCGCCGAGGAATACAAGGTCAAGGCTCAGACGATCGACGAGCTGCTCGCCAATGACGAGCTTGACGTCATCGTCAACCTGACCATCCCGGATGCGCATTTCCCGGTTTCCAAGCGCATCCTCGACGCCGGCAAGCACGTCTACTCCGAAAAGCCGCTCGTGCTGACCCTGGAGCAGGGTGAAGAACTGCGTCGCATCGCCAAGGAAAAGGGCCTGGCTGTCGGCTGCGCTCCGGACACCTTCCTCGGCGGCGCCCATCAGCTCGCCCGCAAATTCATCGACGACGGCGGCGTCGGCCGCATCACCTCGGGCTCATGCCATGTGATGAGCCCCGGCATGGAAATGTGGCATCCGAACCCGGACTTCTTCTTCCTGCCCGGCGGCGGCCCGATCCTCGATCTCGGCCCCTATTACGTTGCCAACCTGATCAACCTGATCGGTCCGGTGAAGCGCGTCGGTGCGATGACGTCCATGGCATCGCCGACCCGCACCATCACCAGCCAGCCGCGCAATGGCGAGATCATCCCCGTGAAGACGCCAACGACGGTCCAGGCATTGCTGGAATTCGTCAGCGGTGCGCGGATCACGTTGACGGCAAGCTGGGATGTCTGGTCGCATCGCCATGCCAATATGGAGCTCTACGGCACCGAAGGCTCGCTCTATGTGCCCGACCCGAACTTCTTCGGCGGCACCGTCGAGGCAAGCGGCCGCGACAAGGATATCAAGCCGCTGGAAAATTGGGCGCATCCTTTCGGCATCGTCAATCAGGAAAGCCCGAACGGTTCGCGCGCCAACTATCGCACCGCTGGCCTTGCCGATATGGCAGCATCACTGATCGACGGGCGCGATGCGCGTTGCTCGCTCGATCGCACGCTGCACGGTGTCGATGTCATGACCTCGATCCTGAAGTCCGGCGAGGAAGGCCGCTTCATCGATCTGACCACCACCTGCACGCAGCCGGCAGCCCTTGGCATTGAAGAAGCGCAGGCACTCTTGAAGTAAGCGCAATAAAAGCTAGTTTGCGCGCGGGTGACCAACCCGCGCGCTTTTTCATCTCAAAGGAATTCCACCATGGCCTGGCAACCGGCATCCGATCGCTATTCGAAAATGAAGTACAACAGAACCGGCCGTTCCGGTCTGAAGCTGCCGGCCGTGTCGCTGGGGCTTTGGCACAATTTCGGCGGCGACACGCCGCACGATCGCAAGGTCGACATGTGCCGCACGGCTTTCGACCTCGGCATTACCCATTTCGACCTCGCGAACAACTACGGACCGCCTCCCGGCAGCGCAGAGACTGCCTTTGGCGAGATCCTGCGCACCGACTTCGCTGGTCTGCGCGACGAACTGATCATCTCCTCCAAGGCGGGCTACGACATGTGGCCGGGTCCATATGGCGAGTGGGGCAGCCGCAAATATCTGATCGCCTCCTGCGACCAGAGCCTGAAGCGCATGGGTCTCGACTATGTCGACATCTTCTATTCGCACCGCTTCGATCCCGACACGCCGCTCGAAGAAACCTGCGGCGCGCTCGATCATATCGTCCGTTCGGGCAGGGCGCTTTATGTCGGCATTTCCTCCTACAATTCGCAGCGCACGCGCGAGGCTGCTGCCATCCTCAGGGACCTCGGAACGCCATGCCTGATCCATCAGCCGAGCTACTCCATGCTCAATCGCTGGGTCGAGGATGATGGTCTGGTGGATACGCTCGAAGATCTCGGCATCGGCTCCATCGTCTTCTCGCCACTGGCGCAGGGCATGCTGACGACGAAGTATCTCGGCGGCATTCCGGACGACAGCCGCGCCGCACAGAACCACTTCCTGAAGCGCGACTTCATCCGCCCGTCAATCATCGACAATATAAGAAAGCTCAATGAAATCGCCGAGAAACGCGGCCAGACGCTGGCGCAGATGGCGATCGCCTGGGTTCTGCGCGGCGGCCGCATTACTTCCGCCCTGATCGGCGCCAGCCGTTCGTCGCAGATCGTCGATTGCGTCAAGGCGCTCGACAATCTCGACTTCACTGCCGAAGAGCTGAAGCAGATCGACATCTACGCCAAGGAGGCTGACGTCAATCTCTGGGCCAAGTCGGCTGAGAGGGACTGATCATCCGAAACGCCCGGAACTGGTTTCCGGGCGTTTTTGTTTTTGCCGGTGCTTATCGTGGTCTCTGGAGGAGGGAGCTTCGTGATCCGCAATCCAATCCTGCCGGGGTTCAACCCCGATCCGTCCATCTGCCGTGTCGGCGGGGACTATTATATCGCTACCTCGACCTTCGAATGGTATCCCGGCGTGCAGATCCACCAATCGCGTGATCTGGTGAACTGGACGCTCGTCAGGCGGCCGCTCGAGCGCGCGTCGCAGCTCGACATGCGCGGCGAGCCCGACAGCTGCGGCATCTGGGCGCCTTGCCTCTCCCATGCGGACGGTCAGTTTTGGCTCGTTTACACCGATGTGAAGCGCTACGACGGCAATTTCAAGGATGCCCATAATTACATCGTGACCTCACCGACTATCGAAGGCGAATGGTCCGAGCCGGCCTATGTGAATTCCTCGGGCTTCGATCCCTCCTTGTTCCACGATGATGACGGGCGCAAGTGGTTCGTCAACATGCAGTGGAACCATCGCACAGAGAGCTATGGCGGCTCACCGAGGACGCCGGCTTTCGACGGTATCCTGCTGCAGGAATGGGATCCGGCGGCGAAATCCCTGAAAGGCCCAATCAGGAACATCTTTGCAGGCACGGAGCTGGGGTTGGTCGAGGGGCCACATCTCTTCAAGCGTGACGGCTGGTACTACTTGACCACGGCGGAAGGCGGCACCGGCTATGATCACGCGGTAACCATGGCGCGTTCCCGCGACATCGCCGGCCCTTACGAACTGCATCCGAACCTATACCTGATCACCTCGAAGGATCGTCCGGAAGCGGTCTTGCAGCGTGCCGGTCACGGCCAATATGTCGAGACGCAGGATGGCCAGTTCTATCATACGCATCTTTGCGGCCGGCCTTTGCCACCGCATCGACGCTGCACACTCGGTCGCGAGACTGCCCTGCAGAAATGTGTGTGGAAAGAGGATGGCTGGCTCTATCTTGAGAACGGTACCAGCGTGCCCGATATCGAGGTCGCTGGCCTGAATGGCGCCCGACGCATCGAGAAGCCCCACCGCAGCGGCTATAATTTCGACGAGCGCACTCTTCCGGCGGATTTCCAGTGGCTGCGCACGCCGCAGCCGGAGCGCATCTTCAGCGTGACGGAGCGTCCCGGCCATTTGCGGCTTTTCGCCCGTGAAAGCATCGGCTCCTGGTTCGAGCAGTCGCTCGTGGCACGCCGGCAGGAGCATCATAATTTCCGCGCCGAGACCGTCATCGACTTCGAGCCCGATACCTATCAGCAGGTTGCCGGCCTGACGCATTACTACAATCGCTTCAAGCTGCACGCCATTGCCGTAACCCTGCATGAGAAGCTCGGTCGCTGTGTCACTATCCTGACCTGCCCAGGAGACTATCCGAACGGTCGCTTGAGCTTTCCGATCGCGGGCGGTGTAGCCTTGCCGGACGGGCGGATACAGCTTGCCATGGAAGTGCATGACAATGATTTGCAGTTCTTTTGGCAGGCGGAAGGCATGGGCGCATGGCAAGCGATCGGCCCGGTGCTCGACGCCGGCGTCATCTCCGATGAGGGCGGGCGCGGCGAACACGGATCCTTCACCGGCGCCTTCGTCGGCATGTTTGCCTTCGATACGTCAAGCCGGGCAAAGACGGCGGATTTCGACTGGTTCAACTACGATGAACTGTAAGGGTCGATGGCTCGCTGCGATGTGCAGCAAAGGCTGTAAGCCATCGTCTTCATTGCCGAATTGTAATTCGACTGTCAGATTCGTTTCATGTTTGTCACGATAAGAGTGCGCACAGATTCTGAAATGAGGAAACACCAATGAGAAAAATCTTCACCGTCCTTCTTACGGTGTCCATCCTGGCGATGCCGTTGGCTGCGACAGCGCAAGTCAAGCCGGCGCCAGCCGGCAAGCAAGCCGTCGCTGCCGAGAAAGAGGTGGTGAAGAAGAAGGTCGTCGTGCGCAAGGGCGGCTGGGTGAAGGGGCGGCGTTTGTCGGCTTCCGACCGGCGTCGTGCGGTGGAAATCGACTATCGCGCCTCGCAGCTGTCGACGCCGCCGCGCGGCTATCATTGGGTTCGCATCAAGAACAACTTCCTGCTCGTCGGCATTACGAGCGGCCTGATCTCCAAGGTGCATGAAGCCCGGTAGTTCCAGCACTGTCATCGACGGATATTGAGAGGGCGGCTCTCGGCAGCCTGTGTGAGAAGTCCGCCAAATCAATTAAAGTGGCCGCATTGGAAACGATGCGGCCATTTTCATGGGATATATTTCAGGGACTGATCGGGGTCAGAGGTCGCTATTGCCAGCGCGGATCGAGGATTACGTTGCCGCAGATGCCGCGGTGCGCGTGATCGATGCCTTTGTCGATGGGCTTGATGTTGCGCCGCTCGGCTTCAGGCGCGCGGTTGAGGCCTCGACAGGTCGTCCGCCCTACGATCGGCGTGATCTGCTGAAGCTCTACATCTACGGCTATTTTAACGAGGTGCGCTCATCCCGGCGGCTTGAGCGGGAATGCCGGCGTAATGTGGAGACGATGTGGCTGCTGCGTCAGCTTGCGCCGGACTTCAAGACGGTCGCCGATTTCCGCCGCGACAACRGGCCGGCGATCGTCGGTGCCTGCCGGGCTTTCGTGCTGATTTGCCGCGATGCCGGTTTGTTCAGCGCCCGCCTGGTGGCGTTGGATGGGTCGAAATTCCRCSCCGTGGCCAGTGCCAGGAAGATCATGGGACGCCGCGAGATCGAGGCGGAACGCGCCCGTCTCGACGGCAAGATCACCGCTGATCTCTCGGGACTGGATGAGGCCGATAAGAACGAGCCGGACGATGCGGCCGACGCCGTGGCAAGCGCCATCGCATCGCTTGAGAGCCGCCGGGGCGAACTGGAGCGGATGGCAAGACGGCTGGACGACGAAGGTCGTACCACGCTTGTCGATGGCGAGGCGGATGCACGGCCGATGGGCAAGGGCAAGGGACCAAAGCCGCCCGCCTACAATGTGCAGACTGCCGTCGATRCCGAGAGCGGCCTGATCGTCCACCATGAGGTCACCGATGAGGCGACCGATAATCGCATGCTGCATCCGATGGCAAGCGCGACCAGGGACGAACTTTGCCTRGAAAGCCTGACGGTGATTGCCGATGCCGGTTATTCCAATGGCGCTCAGGCCAGCGCCTGTGAGGACGACGGCATCATGGCCTGCGCGCCGTCAAACCGCGCGGTCAACAATACCGGCGATGGCACCTTGTTCKATCGTCGCGCGTTCTCATACGATGCAGAGGCGGACCGCTTCATCTGTCCAGCAGGCAATGGGCTGGAGCGCAAGCAGGTTATCAGYACGGAGCGCAGCGTGCTCTATGCTGCGCAGGCCGCCGATTGCGCCGCTTGTCTGCTTAAGCAAAAATGCACCACAGCCACCCGAAGATATGGTCAAAGGCATCTCGATGAAGATGCACTCGCCCGCATGCATCAACGGGCAACGCCCGACATGATGCGATTGCGTCGATGCACGGCAGAACATCCGTTCGGCACCATCAAACGSATGATGGCAGGCGGACGCTTCTTGACCAGAAACCTCAAGGGCACCAGAACCGAAATGGCCCTCTCCGTGCTCGCCTACAACATCATGCCCACCATAAACATGACATCAAAGCCCGCATAGACCCAAAAACCAAAAGAGGCTCCGGTCAAACCGGAGCCTCCAAACGTTTCCACACGGGCTGTTAAAAGCCGGCTTTTGCGGCCGCGCAGTTTACTTGCAGGGGTTCGCGACCGCCATGCTCTTCACGAGCTTGTCGACGACAGCACCGTATCGCTGCTGATCACTGCTGGGATATTCAAGCGAGAAATTGCCGACCGCGCTATCGCAGAGCGCAATCTCTCTGACATACAGGATGCGATTTTCCTTCGCGCCGGAAAAGCTCGCCGACGACGCCGTCTGCTTTTGATAGGATATCTGCCAGCCGTCCTCGATGTAGAATTTTCGGCGGCTATTGCTCTCGTCCCTGAAATTCCCGTCCATGATGTAGTTTCCCCAGACCAGGAGCTTGGCCGTACCGTCAGCCGACTGAAGGCTCATGCCATCGCCGTTGTCGGCGACCGACACCGTCTTAAATTCTGTAGGAAGATCAATGGAATAGCCGAATCGAGAGTTTCGATAGGTCTTGTTATCAGCGGCCAGAGCGGAAGTTGATACCAAACATAAACTGACGACTATGCGTGCCAGCATCTCCGTTTCTCCTCGCTTGCAGTGCTAGCCTGGCCCAGTCATGGCGGTCAGGCGTTGGATAGTTGTTGATCGAAGGCACGTGCCGCTTATGCGTTCCCTCGGTGGGGCGACGCCGAGCCGGAAGGAAATTCGCCACCGCCCATTCGAGTTGAGCTTCGAGCGTTTTGGCGAGCGTCTGATAGAACTGCACGGAAGCATCCTTGTGCTCCGTCTTGTATCTGACACTCACGAGCCACCCCGACACGGTTGCCGTCCCGGCGGCGCAGCATTCCGGTTCCGGAGGCTTTGCCATCCGGGCAGTCGCCGACCCAGAACGTCGGCCCGCTTGCGAGCGAAGCCGGAGCGACGAATTGGCAGCGGCTCGCTGGATCCTCCAGCCAAATCTGTTCCGACGTAGCTTGAGCAAAGACGTTCGTTCCAAGCAGCCCGAATAGGACAAAGCACGACGCCGAAAGCAACGACAAACGCATTTTCATATCAATCACCTGCCTGCGGGAATACGGCCGTCTCGATCGTCCTGAGGTTGACGCCGGGGTAGAACTATCTGAATTCACGCCTGAAATGCAATTGGGAGGTTGCTGGCACAAGCATTCCACCGGAAGGCATAGACCGACCTTCAAACCTGAGCGGTTCTAACGAACGGATGTCGCGGTGCCGGCGGCCGCTTGTACGAAGCTCCGAAAAACGACGTTTCCCGGATGATCCGTTCCTGCATGCTGTTCCTGATGCCATTGCAGACCGATGGCGAAGGAGGCGGAGGTGACCTCGATCGCTTCGACGATGCCATCGTCTGCCAAAGCACTCGCAAGAACAGCCGGCGAAACCTGAGCGACGGCCTCGCGATGGAATGTGTTCACGTCGATGCGCGATCTGCCGATGATTTTCGCCAGACGCGATCCTAAGAGAATCTCGATCGAATGAAGATGATCCCGCTTGTCGTGTTCCCCTGCCGAGGGAAAGGTTGTGTTTAGATCAGGTGTGAGGCGACAGCCGTTCAAACATGCGAGCATCTGCATGCCCGAACAGATGCCGAGAATGGGCTTATCCTTTTGAAGATAGCCCTCCATGATTGCTCGTTCGACTTCAAGACGCTCCGATGGCGGTGCCCGAGAGATTTCTCCTTCAATGTACCAGTCGTCCGGAAACGCAAACCGTCCGCCGACGGACACAAAGCCGTCGAACTCATTCAACGCAATGTCGACGATTTCAGGTACGTATGGAATACCAAAGGGGAGACCTCCTGCATCGCGCACGCCGCGAAAATATCCCTTGGCTGCTTCATAGCGCGTTCCGCCCGTGCTTGTGTTCTCGTCAAGGATAATGGCGATGCGGGGCTGGCGCATATGATAAGGCCTCTTGGCTCTAAGGATTGCGACGCATTGACTGGCGGGAACCATAGTCGGAGGTAAGCGGCCAGTCGAGATGCGGCGGCGTTGCCTCTCTGGGTCTGATCTGTGTCGCCGCTTGTGGTCAGGATCCGCCCTGCTGCGGTCCAAAGGGAGGCTCGGCGGTGAAAACCGTTGCAAACGCAATCCTCTTGAAGCGGTCGAGCGCTTCTGCGTTTCGATCCACTTTCATCCGTAAAATGGCACCTTCCCAGGAGACAAGCAGGAAATCCGCCAGATCGTTTGCCGAAAACCGCGTGCTGATTTCACCCGCTTGCTGGGCCTCTGTGATGCATCGTTCGAACGGTTTGCGCCATTCCTGGTAGATCGCCACGAGCCGTTCGCGCAGCAACTCGCTCGTCTGCGAAACCTCGATACTGAAATCGCCGATCAGACAACCGCGAAGATAGTCGTCGTCGGCAAGACGCTTGGTAATGATATCAAGATAGCGCAGCAGCCGCTCGCGAGGTCCGAGGGAGCGATCATTCAATGCTTGCCCGACGAGCTCGCGGGTATGGGCAAAATATTGGTCGAGAACCTCGGCGGCGAAAGCCTCCTTGGAACGGAAGTGGTTGGTGAAGGAGCCTTGGGGCACGCCTGCTTCGGCGACCACGTCCCTTACTCCGGCTCCATTATATCCCTTGCGGAACATGACCCTCAGGCCGGCGGCAACAATGTCGTTTTTGTTCGATGGCTTTGGCATGCCTTGACAATACGTACGTATGTATTATTAATCAAGAGGCGGAGGAAGGAAACTTCCCGCGAGAATGCTCATCATTTCCCCGTTATTCGCCGTCTTGCTCATCAAGTGACGGGCAAGCCACGCAAAGCATGCAACGCGTCCTATGTAAATACGGACGTCCATATTAAAAAGGATATGCTGATGGCATCCGATTCCCAACTACCTCGTGTGGAAGTGCTGAATTCCTATATGGCCTATCGAGATGTCGGCCCGGAGGACGCGCCGGTCGTTCTTTTCCTGCATGGGAATCCGACCTCCTCCTATATATGGCGGGACATCATCGCCGATGTTTCGCCGCATGCCCGCTGCGTCGCTCCTGATCTCATCGGCCTGGGACAATCGGGCAAGCCAGACATTGAATATCGCTTCGTCGATCACATCCGCTATCTCGACGCATTCATAGATGCCCTGCAAATACCTTCGGCTTTCATCGTCGCTCAGGACTGGGGCACAGCATTTGCCTTCGAACGGGCTGCGCGCCTGCCGCAATTCGTACGTGGTCTTGCTTTCATGGAGTTCATTCGGCCGATGGAAAGCTGGGAGGAGTTCCATCAGGTGCCAGCGGCGCGAGAGCTGTTTCAAAAGTTCCGTACGCCTGGAATTGGCGAGAAACTCATACTGGAAGACAATATCTTTGTGGAGCGTGTTCTTCCGGGTTCGGTCAAGCGGCATCTCACCGACGAGGAAATGTCCGTCTATCGCGCGCCATTCCCGACGCCTGAAACGCGGCGTCCTGTGTGGCGTTTTCCAAATCAGCTGCCAATAGCCGGCCAGCCCGGCGACGTGTGGGCGCTTCTGAGTGCTGCCCATGCCGCTCTGCGAGATAGCACCTATCCCAAGATGCTGTTCGTAGGGGAGCCTGGAGCTTTGGTTTCTCCGGAGTTCGCGAGAAAATTTGCTTCAACGCTCAACAATTGCGAAGTCGTTCCGCTCGGAGCCGGCGCGCACTATCTCCAGGAGGATCATCCAAAGGCCATCGCGGCAGGTGTTCGGCGCCTGCTGGAGGGTGCCGTGCGACGCTAAGGCTGTCGCTCACTCCACTCCATTCTTTGTTTGAACTGCACGAATTGCCCTTCCCCTTCGCCGTCAGGCGAGAGGGGAGGGAGGCAATGGCGCTATGATCATGAATCACATCGTGCTCGCTGGCCTCGCTTTAGCCTCGACGGCCCTCAATTGTTCAAGTGCGTTGCAAGCCACTCAACCTACCGATCTCGGCTCACGGTCCGGATCGAAGGTAACACTGCGGTAATATTGGAAACCTAGCGACTGTCGGTGTCAACACTGAAGGACTGCTCACTGATGATGGTGCCTGGATGTGTCGGCCAGGAGGCGACTGGGTCTTCTGATCCTTCGATTGATCGGAGACATGATCCAACTGATGTCGCTTGAGCATCAACCATCGCAACGTAGTGGGCATCACAGAATGAATTACCTCGAATTCATCTTTCGTCTTCTCATGCGATATTTTCTGTCTGCCGTGATCCTTGCCGCGCTGTTGGGCGGACCCGTCGCCATACTAATCTTGAAATGAGATTCTGCCGGCAATCAATCTCTCGAGCCGATATGCCGTAAGGTTATCACAAGGGTTGGATCGCAATCGGATGCAGCTTTCAAAAAGGAGTTGTATTGTATGCATCCGATTGCATTGTCGATCTGGTCGACGTCGATAGCTGGCGTGCGGGCAATGGTCACCTGTTGGGCTGTGTGGGTTGTCTGCTTCATCCTGGCCGTTACAAGCGGCTGCAGTTCGGTTCCGCTTAAGGAAGGAGGGATGCTCTCGTCCTACGGCAATCTTGGTGCGCCAAAGGGCAAATTCTCGAAGTCCAGGGTCTTTCTGGACAAGGACAAACTGAAGGACGTGAAAAAGGTTGCGATCTGGCCAACGACACTGACGCTTGCGGCCGGTAGCAGAATTCCAAACCCAAAGGACAGGTTGCTGGTCTCGAACTCGATCGATCGCGCCATCTGCTTTGCCATGAGCGAGAAATACCAGATCGTTCCAATCGGCGGCTCTCCTGATCTGACGGTAAAGGCCGTGATTACCGACATAGTTCCCACCCAGCCAACGGTTGCCGGCGCAGCAACGGCAATCTCGATCGGCAGTTCGATCGCTCTGCCCGTGCAGATTCCACGCCTTCCCCTGGGACTTGGCGGATTGGCCGTGGAGGCAGAAGCGCTTGATGGCGCAGGCGTTCAGCGCGCTGCCATCCTTTGGTCCCGAGGGGCAAATTCCATTACGAACAAGGCTCGCATATCCAAAGTTGGGGACGCCTACGACTTGGCGGCGGCCTTCGGAAGTGAGTTCTCCAGAATGATCATCGCCGGCAAAGAGCCAGGCGGCCTGAATATTCGGCTCCCGTCCTTCTATGAAATTCGCACGGGAATCGGCGGCAAGCCAGGCTCGCCGCTGTGCGAGAGCTTCGGCCGGTCTCCAGGCGTCATTGGCGCTCTCGGCGCTTCCTTCGGCGCCCCGCCGTCCTGGACGGATAAGGGGGCTCGCGCGTCCAGTTTTCCAGCGCAAGCTTCGCCTTCAGTGAAGCTCGCAGCGCCGGCGAATGGAGAACGTCGCCAGACATCAAGCGCTCTCAATCCGTAAGGCTACTGTAATGTTCGGGCAACATTTGCCCACAAGCACTGAACGAAAATGAACGTCCCGAGGTATCATCATGCGATATTGTTTTGCCGTTGTCCTTTCCCTCCTGTTGGCGGGCTGTCAGTCCGCCGAAGATAGCGACCGTTGCTCGAATTATGGCTTTGAACACGGCACCACGGAGTTTGCCGTTTGCAGGCAGCGCATCGACCTTGCGCGTCGTGAGTATCGTGAGCGTCGGATGGAAAGATCGATTGAAGCTCCAAACTATGATTATTAAGGAGACGTCAGCCGGGTAACCGGCTCACGTGCTTCGGTGTCGCATATTTGCCGTATCATGCTGCGAGAGCGGCTCGGACGTTTCGATATCGGAGATCGAGTTCTGCGGCGCCCATATATTCACGCTCTAGTTCAGGCAAGACATGCACATTTTGATCGTTGAAGATGATCTCGAACTCGCCACGTCCCTAAAGGCGATGATGGAAAGCTCGATCGGGGTGACGGACACGTTCGCGACCATTGGCGAAGCAGAGGCTGCACTCCTTGCGTTCAAGTTCGATCTTGTCATCATCGACCGTCACCTTCCCGATGGTGACGGTCTTTCCCTGTTGTCGGTCTTGCGCCAGCTACGCCCGCGTCCGGCAACGCTGATACTGACGGCACTGGACGACCCCACCGACATTGTGGCCGCGCTGGACAAGGGAGCGGACGAATATATCGGCAAACCATTTGAGCCGATGGAGCTTGTCGCGCGCGCTAGGGCTGTCCTGCGACGCTATAATCTCGACGAGACGGGTTGCACGCAGTTCGGAAATTTGGCCTTCGATCTCAACCATCGCTCGGCCATGATTGGAGAAACAGTGCTGAACATCCCACGACGGGAACTGGGCATTCTGGAAGCGTTGATACGTAGGGCCGGGCGTGTGGTTCAGCGTGATACGCTGGAGGCATCTGCCTATAGTCTCGATGACGAAATCGAGTCTAATGTCATCGAGTCTCATGTCTCGCGCCTGCGTCGACGGTTGCGCGAAGCCAATTGTGACGTGAACATTCGCACCATTCGTGGCATCGGTTACATGCTGGTACAGGAATGAGGTGGCGATCTCGCTCTATTGCATTTCCGGTGGCGAGCCTGCTGATAGTCGCAATGGCTTGCGTCATGGTGCTGAGTACCGTTTTGACATTGGGTGTCTTTCTCAGCACGAATACAAAATCCAAACAGCGGATGAATGCCGACACGGTGGGCAAGCTCATCCAGTCTGGCATGACCTACGACAGCCGTGGGAAGCTCGCGCTACAGCAGACGGGCATCTCCGCGACGATCATGGGTTTTGCCGAGGCGGAGCCGTCTTTCTGGTATTTTGTCAACGACGGAGAGCAGACCGTCTCGCATGGAACTGTACCATCTTCCGTCGGGCAGATCATAAAGGCGGCGCCATCGGAGATCTTTGCTTCCGAGTTCTATTATACCTCGGACGGGGAGCGCTTTCTTGGCCTCAGATTGGTGGATGAGAGCAATCCAAAGGTCGTGATTGCCCTCGGCGGTATTTCGTTTTCCGATGTCCAGACCATACTTGTGACGTTATGGGCCGTCTGGCCACAGGGCCTCTACCATCTCCTGGGCCTCGTATTGGTGACGACTGTGACGATCGCAGCCGTGATCCTCCGGCACACTATCGCAACGCCGGTAAGGCGGGTCGTCGACTCGGCCGAGCAGATTGACGGTCTTCCCAATGGCCGCAGAATTTCCGATCGAGATACGCCGACTGAACTCAGGCCGATGGTGGCAGCGTTCAATACTGCCTTGACGAGGATCGATCACGCTTTCGAGGCACAGCGAAATTTCCTTGCAAGCGCATCGCACGAGTTAAGGACGCCACTGACCAAACTGCGTATCAAGCTGGATCTGGTGACGGATGTCGAGGTCAGGGAGATGTTGATCCGTGACGCGACGCGTCTTGCGGCCATCGTAACGACATCGCTTCAGCTCGCTCGCCTCTCCGGCCAGTCCCTGGCTTTCTCAGCCGTTGACCTGACTGCAGTCACCCGTTCGGTCGTTGCCGATCATGTGCCGAGAGCAATCGGGCAAGGGCTCGAGATCGAACTGCGCGCTCCGCAAGCGACCGTCGGAATCTCGGGTTCGGAGGCAGCTATTCGTGTTGCGCTGGACAACTTGATTTCCAATTCCCTGCGGCACGCACAAGGTGCCCAGACGATCGTGGTCGAGGTGCTCGCGTCCCGTCAGCTGAAGATCATCGACCACGGCCCGGGAATTCCGGTCGAGGAGCGGGAGACGGTGCTCCACCCCTTTGTTCGCGGCGCAAATGCCGCATCTGAAGGGTCGGGAATGGGATTGGCGATTGTGGCTCAGGTCATACGCGCTCACGGCGGGTCCGTTGTTCTCGATGAAACGGCAGGCGGCGGGCTGACCGTATGTCTGACCTTTCCGGCGCACTGACACAAGAGCGAGCCGGACGGCGGCAATTGTCGTCCAGCTCTGAAGACTGAGCCGATTGGTTATGTCCTCATCTGGCCGCGTGCCCAATCTCTGGCAGCTGGCAACAATGGCAGTGCAAGCGGGTTGGTACTTGCGCCGTTCATTTGCTCGGCCAAAAGGAAGGCAGTTGTCGGGCCGAGCGTGAAGCCCTGATGGCCATGACCAAAGTGGAACCAAAGGCCTTTGTGGCGGCTCGGCCCGGCGACGGGCAGCATGTCGGGCATGCAAGGGCGATATCCCGACCACGGGGTGTCCTCGATAGGTTCTCCGAGCGCAAAGAGCTCATGGGCGGCATCGACCGAGCGCCTTATCTGACGCGCAGCCGGTGCGGCGCCCGGTGGCGCCATATGGGCGCCGGTTAGAACACGCCAGCCCCGGTTCATCGGCGCGATGACAGTGGAGTTTTCAATATCCAGCGTCGAAATACGCGGGCCGTCCTTTCCCGCGAAATGCCGGTGATAGCCGCGCTTGAACACCATCGGGATACGATAGCCGAATGTCTTGAGAAGTGCCGGCGACCATGGCCCGAGGGCAACGACGGCATTTTGCGCGACGAGCGCACCATCCTCGGACTGAACACGCCAGCCAGCGCCGGATTGCTGCAGACTCATGGCGTCGGCGCTGATAAGCGTGCCGCCCCTTGCAACGAAGAGCGCGGCATAGCGAGCAACCAGTTCGCCTGGATTGCGGCAGGTCCAGGGCGAAGTCCAATGAACGCCGCCGGCAAGCCTGCGGCGCAACGCCGGCTCATCTGCTGAAAGTTCATCAGCTCCATAAATGTTCGAGGGCACGCCAAAGGACTGTTTCAACCGTTCCGCCCTTGCCGCCGCCGCCTCGAATTTCGCTTGCGTGCGATAGACTGCGCGCCATCCCTGCCGGACGATCAGGTCATCTGCGCCAGCGGGGCCGATAAATCGGGCGTGATCTTCACTGGCGCGCAAGATCAGCTTTGAGTAGGCGGCGACGGTGCTGGCATAAGGGGCAGGCGCGGATTGCGAGAAATAGCGCCATAGGGGCCATGCCAATTGCGGGATATCGCGCATCCGCCAATCGACATCGTTGCCGCGCTTGAAGACGACCGAGAGGATCTCGCGCAATGAACGCGGGAAGGGGTAAGGCTCAACCGCCTCGGTCTGAATAAAGCCGGCATTGCCATAACTGGTTTCGCGACCCGGCGCCTTGCGGTCCAGGAGAACGACCTGGTGTCCGCTCTCCTGCAGGGCAAGTGCGGTTGAGACGCCGACCATGCCGGCGCCGAGAACGAGTGTGTCAGTCATGTTTCATTTCCGTCTAGAGCAGTCAGAAAGTCAGGCGCGAATTATATCCGACCACAAACTGGATGAAGCGGGAGACGTCGATCATATCGTCACCCCGGTAGCGGATGGTGTAACCATCGATGCGTTCGACCCCCTTCAGATAGGAGAGGTATTCAGCGGGAAGGCGATTGCGGAACACGATCTCCAAGATCGGCTCTTCGATCTTGAAAGGGCGTGCCGCGCCTGCTCTCGCCAGCGCCGTCTTGACACCTTCTCGGATACGACGATGCGCGACGTTCGGTGTCAGGGTGATCGCCGACTGCGTGCTGTAAACCGTCTTCACTGGCACGGTCACGATATCTCCGACGCGCTCGGTAATTTCAGCCAGCGCCACATTGTCGCCGGAGGCGAGCAGTATCGGGACATCGAAGTGCCCGGCGATGGCGGCGTTGATGCCGGCCTCCGGCATGATGATGCCGTTGATCCGTACTTCGGCAAAAGCGGTGCCGCCGATCGTATGGGACAATACGCCACCCAGACGGCTGGCACCGGCGTGATAACCGAGAAGCATTGCGCCGACGAAGGAACCCAGTTCCACGCCCTGCATCATCATCAAGGGACGCGGCCAGCTGCGCACGATCTGGACATAGTCCGGCAGGCGGTCGATCAGGATGCTCTCGCCATTTCCGTGGGAATCGCTGACAATAATCTCCTCCACGCCTTCCTCATGCGCGGCTTCGCAGGCGTTGACCACGGTATCGGTCATCCAGCGCCGCGCATTCTCGTATTCGAAACCTTCCGGCATTAGGTGGTCGCGGCTGACCACCCCAACGATTCCTTCTATGTCAGCGGAAATATAAAGACGCATCGATTCCTCCCTCTCATCGCCCCAGCATGGATATTGGTTGGTACGGATAATAGATTTGACTTTCTGACCATAAACATATTTCTATGATGAGAAAATATCTTTCTGCATGGAGGAGGCGGAAATGAAGCTGTTCATCGCGGGACTGGATACCGAAACCAACACTTTTTCCCCGATCCAGACGGGGCTCGAGGCTTTCAGCGAGAATTTGATCGCCTATGGCGATGCGACCGAAAGGCCGCTGAACTGCTGTTCCTCGCAAATGTTCGTCTGGCGTAACGCGGCGCGCGAAAACGGCTGGGCCGTGATCGAAAGCCTATGCGCAGTCGCCGAGCCCGGCGGCAAGACAACGCGCGCGGTCTATGAAAGCTTCCGCAAGACCATCGTCGACGATCTTAAGGCGGCAATGCCCGTCGACGCCGTCATGCTTGCCTTGCACGGTGCCTGTGTCGCCGATGGCTATGATGATGTCGAAGGGGATTTGCTTGAGCATGTGCGTCAGGTGGTCGGCCCAGACATTCCCATTGCCGCTGAGCTTGATCTGCATTGCCATCTCACCGATCGCATGGTCGCCAATGCGAGTATGATCGCCGCCTACAAGGAATATCCGCACACCGACATCGAAATTGTCGCCGAGCAGCTGTTCCGGCTGATGGAACGAACGCTGGCTGGCGAGGTTCGCCCGGTCATGGCGGTCTACGACTGCCGTCTCGTCAGCACATTTCATCCGCATAAGGCACCATTGCGCGGAATTGTCGACCGCATGAAGGCCATCGAAGGCCAGGACGGCGTTCTCTCCGTCTCCTTCGGCCACGGCTTTCCCTGGGGCGACGTCGCCGATGTCGGCGCCAAGATGCTTGTCGTGACGGATAATGATCCGCAAATGGCGGCGCGTATCGCCGAGAAATTCGGCCGGGAAATCTACGATGCGCGCGAGGAGATGCGCCACGACTATCTGACGATCGATGCCGCGCTCGATCAGGCACTTGCCGCAAGAAGCGGCCCCGTCGTGTTGGCCGATGTCTCCGACAACGCCGGCGGCGGAGCGCCCGGCGACTCGACCTTCATCCTGCGCCGCATCATCGAGAGAGGCATCGAGGATGTAGCGTCCTGCCTTTATTGGGATCCCATTGCCGTGCGCATGTGCCGCGAGGCAGGGGAAGGGGCCAAGCTCGATCTGAGAATTGGCGGCAAGGTCGGCAAGGCTTCGGGCGACCCGCTTGATCTCACCGTTCGGGTCAGGCGCATCGCATCGGGCATAACCCAACGCTTTGGTCCGACGCCGCTCAGCATTGGCGATGCAGTCTGGGTCAGCGCGGGAAACGTCGACATTGTCCTGAATACTCTGCGCACGCAAACCTTCCATCCGGAATGCATGACGGCCCTTGGCCTCGATCTGGCGACAAAGAAGATTGTCGTCGTCAAATCGAGCAATCATTTCCGTGCCGGCTTCGAGCCGATTGCGAGCGAGATCCTCTATGTCGGCGCCCCCGGTGCGTTGCAGCCGCGCTTCGATGAGCTGCCATTCACCAAGCTGGCGAAATCTTATTGGCCCAAGGTCGATCACCCACTGATGGATCAAGGCTAGAACACCATCTGGAGAGTGGGTCGATAAGAAGGCAGGGCGAGCCGGCGGGCGCGGGCCAATATCCGAACGAATTCGAGCGGATGTTACCCGCTGCCCTCGATCGCCAAGGGCGCCTTTTCTGCCTTCGCAAAACTCTCTGCCTCATTTTCCGACGGCCTATCCTTGTTGAGCGCTTGGGAGTTCGCGGGCGTCGACGCTGTTTCATCGGCAGGCATGGATTGCTTTTCAGAGGAATGTTGATTACGGGCTCGATCCATAGAAAATAGTTTTCCTATCATGCCAATCGAATTCTGCCCCGTTCAGGACACCAGCGCGGAGCGGCGGGCGAATGGCTGCAGGCGAATTGGAGACGCCACCGATGAATGATACGAAATCCAGCCTCGGTGATATCTTAAAAGATATCCGCACTCGCAATCACTGGACCCTTGCCGAGGTGAGCTCCATGACCGGGCTTGCGGTCTCGACCCTTTCCAAGGTCGAGAACAACCAGATGCAACTGACCTATGACCGGATCGTTCAGCTTGCGCAGGGGATCAAGGTCGACATCGCTGAGCTTTTCGGCACGCTGGCCAATGCCGACGACACGGCAAATGTGATGGGGCGCCGGACCTATACCAAGGCTGGAGACGGCCGGTCGATCATCACGAAGAACTATGACTATCTCTATGTCTGCACCGAGATCTATAAGAAGGCGATGGTGCCGATCGTTGCGGTCGCGCATGCCCGCACCCTTCAGGAATTCGGTCCGCTCATCCGGCACAAGGGTGAGGAGTTCTTCTACGTTCTCGAAGGCGAGCTTGAGCTTCATAGCGAAATCTATGAGCCCCTGCGGCTCAAGAAGGGTGACTCCGCATACTTCGATGCGATGACCGGCCATGCCTATCTGAGCGTTAGCGAGGAGCCGGCGCAAATTCTCTGCGTCTGCTCGACGCCTGAACCCGAGCTCGTTTCCACCCTTGCAAAGGCGCAGGCGCAGAAGGCAACCAGCTAGGTGGAAATAAAAAAGACGCGTACGATAAGAAAAAATATTGCACTTAGGAAAATCGTTTCCTAGACTGATCTAGCGGTGAGTGCCGGGAGGGCGCAAACTGCAGTTCTGGGGAGGACAACGAGATGAACGGTTCCAGGTGGAAATCCGTCGGCTTTGCATTGCTTTTGGCGTCGACGCCTTTATCCGCCGTCATGGCGGCACAAGATGTATTGGTTGTTGCTCGAGCGGAGGATGCGCCAACAGCCGATCCGGGTATCGAGATCAGCAACAGCGGCTACACTCTGATTTATGCCGCCTATGAACGGCTCATCGCCTATAAGGGCGCGTCGACGGAAGTTAAGCCTGAACTGGCGGAAAGCTGGACGGCGGACGACGCTGGGCTCGTCTGGACCTTCAAACTCGCCAGGGATCATAAATTCGACGACGGATCACCCGTCGATGCCGCCGCTGTCAAATTCAGCTTTGACCGGCTCATGAAATTGAAGGCCGGGCCATCGGATGCATTTCCCGTCCTCAAAGAGGTCGAAGTCGTCGATCCGCAGACGGTGAAGTTTCATCTGACCGCGCCCTTTGCGCCGTTCATTTCGACACTTGCTGTTGCGGGAGCCGCTATCATCAATCCGAAGGTGATGGCGCATGAGAAGGACGGTGACTTGGCAAAGGGTTGGCTTGCCGAACATACGGCGGGTAGTGGTCCCTATCGCATCTCGTCATGGGAGCGGAACCAGAGCGTCGTCCTTGATCGCAACGAGCACTATGCCGGGACAAAGCCTGCTCTCAATCAGGTCGTCATTCGAGTCGTCGGCGACATATCGGCCCGTCGCCTTCAGTTGACAAGCGGCGACGCTGACATCATCGAACAGATCCCGCCGGACCAAGCGGATGCTTTGCGCAAAGATAGTTCGGTGGTGGTCGAGAGCAATCCCAGCATGTATGTGAATTACATATACATGAACAATCGGCAACCGCCGCTTGATGACGTCAAGGTTCGCCAGGCGATCTCCTATGCCGTCGACTATCAGGGCATCATTGATGGCATTATGCTGGGGCAAGCCAAGCAGATGCGCGGTGCTGTACCAAGCGGCATGTGGGGGCATGATCCGCAGGGCTTTCAGTACAGCTACGACATAGACAAGGCGAAGACGCTGCTCAAGGAATCCGGCAAGAGCAACATTCACCTGACCTACACCTTCTCACAGGCCGATCCCGCTTGGGAGCCGATTGGTCTTGCGTTGCAGGCTTCCCTTGCCGAACTTGGCATAAAGCTTGACTTGCAGGCGGTCGCCGACACAACGAAGCGCGAGATGGTCGCCAACGGCAAGTTCGATATGGCGCCCGGCGCCTGGACGCCCGACTTTGCCGATCCTTACATGTTCATGAACTACTGGTTCGACGCTGACAAAATGGGCGGTCCAGGCAACCGCTCCTTCTATAATAACAAGCAGGTGACTGCGTTGGTGAAGGAAGCAGGCTCGATCGTCGATGAGGGGAAGCGCAAGTCGCTCTACACCGAAGCACAGAAGCTTGCGGCACAGGATGCGCCCTATCTCTACATCATGGAGAAGAATGACATCTTCGCCCGTCGTGCCGCAGTAAAGGGCTATATCTACAATCCGATGCTGATCCAGGTCTATAATTTCGGAACGATGTCGAAGGCGCAGTAAAGAGCCGGCTCAAACCGATCCTGTCGCCCGAGTGTCCCTGATAGCTGAAACGCTTTCGTTTCCTGCATCAGACTCAGGCGACGGGATTTCCTCACCCATTCAAGGTCAGGATAATTCTGGCGAAAGGGCTGACGTCCATGGCAATCACCCGCATCATCGTTCCCCGTCTGATCCTTCTGTTCTTCGTCGTGCTGGGGGTCGCCGTAATCACCTTTACGATCTCGCACCTCATCCCCGGCGATCCCGCCCGCATGATTGCGGGCGACAGGGCAAGTGCGGAGACGCTCGAGAATGTCCGTCGCAGTCTCGGTCTTGACCGGCCTGTGGTCGAACAGTTCACCATCTATATCGGCAATCTTCTGCATGGCGACCTCGGAACATCCTTGCGCACCAGCCGTCCCGTTGCCGCAGATATACGGGCATTCCTTCCGGCAACTCTTGAGCTGGGAACCGTGGCGCTTCTGATCGCAATCTGCCTCGGCGTGCCACTCGGCGTAGCCTCGGCCGTTTACAAGGATGGCCCGATCGACCAGCTTGCGCGAACGGTCTCCGTCTGCGGCATATCGATGCCGGTCTTCTGGTTCGGCCTTATCCTGATCTATTTCTTTTACGCCAAACTGCAGATATTGCCGGGCAGCGGCCGGTTGGCGATGGGTATTGTCGCGCCGGAACGCGTCACCGGCTTCCTGCTGATCGATTCCCTGTTGCAGGGCCGCTTCGACGCCTTCCGCAGCGCCGCCTACCACATCGTCCTGCCGGGCTTCGTGCTTGCTTTTGCCAATATGGGCGTGATCACGCGCCAGATCCGTGCCTCGATGCTCGATGTCCTGCAGGAGGATTATATCCGCACAGCCCGCGCCAGCGGCTTGCGTCGGAAAAGGGTCATTTTCAACTATGCGCTTAGAAATGCGCTGATCCCTTCGATCACGCTTCTCGGCCTGGCGCTTGGCGACCTTCTCTATGGAGCGGTCCTCACAGAGACGATCTTCGCTTGGCCTGGCATGGGAACCTATGTCGTCAGTTCGATCCAGACGCTCGATTTCCCCGCCATCATGGGTTTCACCATCATCGCATCCATCGGTTATGTGCTGATCAACCTTCTGGTCGATCTGGCCTACATGCTTGCCGATCCGCAGATACGGGAGGTCTGATCATGTCTGCCATAATACCGACAGGAGCGGGCGCTCCGAGAGCCGCGACCGGCAGGACGAAGCCCTGGTCAGAGCAGTTGCGCTACTTCTGGTATTTGAGCCGCCGCAGCCCGCTTACCCTTGTGGGGATCACGATCATTCTTTTGCTGGTGTTCGTCATCATCGCCGCTCCCTGGATCGCACCCTATAATCCGGACAAGGTATCCCTGATCGCCCGGCTTCGGCCGCCGAGCGCTGCACATTGGTTTGGCACCGACGAAGTCGGCCGCGATCTTTTCTCGCGCGTCATCTACGGCTCTCGGGCCTCCTGCGGCGCTGCCTTCATGATCGTTCTCATTTCGATGTCGGTTGGCGTGGTGATCGGCTGCTTTTCGGGCGTGGTCGGCGGTCGCATCGATACCGGCATCATGCGCCTCATGGATGTCATCATGGCGCTGCCGGCGCTGGTGCTTGCCATGGCACTGGCGGCAGCCCTCGGACCCAGCCTGTTCAACTCCATGCTGGCGGTGGCGATCGTGCGTATACCTGCATATGTGCGCCTTGCCCGCGGACAGACGCTTTCGCTCAGGGAGCAGATTTTCGTCAAGGCATCGCGTACCTTTGGTGCGTCGCCCTTCTATATCCTGCGCTGGCATATCCTCCCGAACGTCATGTCGCCGATTATCGTGCAGTCGACGCTTGATCTCGGCAGCGTCGTGCTGATCGCCGCAGCCCTCAGTTTCATCGGTCTCGGTGCACAGCCGCCGACCGCCGAATGGGGGGCGCTGGTCAGCAGTGGACGCAGCTATATGCTCGATCAGTGGTGGTATGCGACATTTCCGGGTCTCGCCATCCTGCTTTCGGCAATTTCATGCAATCTTGTTGGTGACGGCATTCGAGACATGCTCGACCCGCGCTCGAGGAGCAGATGATGATCGGCACAGCGCAACCAGACGGTCAGGCTCTGGCAATTAAAGGGCTCTCTCTGGAATTTCCGACCTTCAGCGGCTCGATCAAGGCACTGGATAATGTCTCGATTGAGGTCGGCAAGGCCGAGATTGTCGGCGTTGTCGGCGAATCCGGCTGCGGCAAGTCGGTCACGACCATGGCGGCAACCGGATTGTTGCCGAAGGGGCGATACAAAATCACCGGCGGGTCGGTCAGCCTGTTCGGTCGCGCCACCCTGACGATGGACGACAAAGAGCTGCAGAACATGCGCGGCAAGGTGGTGTCGACCATCTTTCAGGAGCCGATGAATGCGCTGAACCCGACCATCCGCATCGGCAAGCAATTGACTGACATCATCATGCGCCACGAGGGGACGAACCTAGAGGGGGCCAAGCAGCGCGCGCATGACACTCTCGCCGATATGCTGATCGGGGAACCCGAGCGGATCATGCGGGCCTATCCGTTCGAACTCTCCGGCGGAATGCGGCAGCGCGTTTTGACCGCAATGGCATTCTCCTGCAATCCAGGGCTGATCATTGCCGATGAGCCAACGACCGCGCTCGACGTGACCGTTCAGGCGGTGATCTTGCAGCTGATCCAGAACCGCGCGCGCCGTACCGGAACGTCGGTTATCTTCATCTCGCACAATGTCGCCGTGGTGTCGCAGCTATGCGATCGGATCTACGTCATGTATGCCGGACGCATCGTGGAGCATGGCTTGACGCGGACCGTACTTGATACGCCGCAGCATCCCTATACCCGGGCCCTGCTGCGCTGTCTGCCCGAGCGCTTGGCTCCCAAGCAGGAATTGGAAGCAATCCCCGGCGCCGTCCCCAATCTGATGCATCCGCCCGCCGGCTGCTATTTCCAGCCGCGCTGCGGCGAAGCCGTTGAGCGCTGTCGAACGCACTCTCCGCAACTTGCTGGATCCGATGCGCAACAGGTCGCGTGCTGGCAACGCGGAGATGGGGTTCGAATCTTGGACAAGGGGCACGGCAATGCTTGAGCGCACTGAAGCAATGGCGCAACCGGTTCTGGAAGTGACCGATCTCCATGTCCGTTTTCCCGCTTCCCGTAACTGGCTCGGTCGTGCCACGTCTCACGTCCACGCCGTCAATGGCGTCAGTCTCGCTGTTCGCCCCGGTAAAAGTCTCGGCATTGTCGGCGAATCCGGATGCGGTAAAACCACGCTTGCCCAGGCAATCATCGGGCTTGTCGACTATAACGAGGGCAAGGTCGCCATTGACAGCCAAGATTTCAAGGTAGCTCAGGGGAGGCAAAAGCGGGAGCTGCGGCAGAAGATGCAGATCGTGTTCCAGGATCCACAGTCTTCGCTCGACCGTCGTCTGCCGGTCTGGCGTCTGATCAGCGAACCACTGCATATTCGCGGGGGATTGAGCAAGGCAGACCTTCATGCGAAGGCGGCGGAACTTGCGGTTGCGGTTGGCCTGCGGCCGGAACATCTGGACCGGCTGCCGCACGAATTTTCGGGCGGTCAGCGCCAGCGCATCGCCATCGCTCGCGCCATCAGCACGGATCCGGACCTCATGGTGCTGGACGAGCCGACATCGGCGCTCGACGTGTCGGTGCAGGCGCAGATCATCAACCTGCTCTTGAAGCTGCAGCGGGAGCGGGGGCTGACCTATCTGATGATCTCCCATGACGTCGCACTTGTACGCCACTTCTGCGACGAGGTTGCGGTGATGTATCTCGGCGAGATCGTCGAAAGCGGCCCCTCCGAAGAGGTGCTGCACAACCCACGGCACCCTTATACGCAAACGCTGCTGGCGGCGGTTCCAAGCTTTGCCAGCCCTTTGCCAGAGATCGCCGAGGTGCGTCTGGGCGAGCTTCCCAACAATCGCCGCTTGCCGACCGGCTGCTTTTATAAGCAAAGATGCGCCAAGGCTGCGGCCGGTTGTGACGTGCGCCAGTCTTTGTTGCCCATCGATGCCGGATTGCATCAGGTCCGATGTCATGTAGCAAAGCGGTGAGGGAACTACCGCTTCCCGACAAACCTGCATCAGCCGGATGGAGCAATGTTCCCATCCAGCCATTTCCCGGAGACGACAGTGACCAAAGCCGCGGCGCCTGACGCCTTTCTTCGTCCATATCCGACTGACCTGCCGACACCCTATGTGGAAATTGACCAGGAGCGCTTGATGCGCAACCTGCGCGGAATGCAGGAGCGGGCGAACGCGGCCGGTGTCGCGCTGCGTCCGCATATCAAGACGCACAAGAGCCTGATGATTGCCCATCGTCAGCTCGAACTCGGGGCGATCGGCGTAACAGCCTCGAAGCCGGAGGAAGCACTCGTCTTCGTCGAGGGTGGTGTTCGCTCTGTGACGCTTGCTTATCCGATCGTCAGGCCCGAAGCGATCGGCCGGCTCGTCCGCAGCGCGAAAATCCATGGAACCGAATTGCTATTGATCGCAACCCATGACGCGGGTGTCGATGCGATCGGGGCAACAGCGGAAGCACATGGCGTCAAGCTCGGCGTCTTTCTGAAGGTGGATGTTGGTCTCGGTCGCGTCGGGATCAAACCGCAGGACCCGGCGGCCGTTTTGCTCGCCCGGCGAATCGAGCAGCATCCTTCTCTGGCCTTTGCCGGATTGCTGTCGCATGCAGGCCATTCCTATGGCAGCCGAAATCTCGAGGAACTGTCCGATATGGCCAGAGCGGAGGCGCTTGCGCTTGGCGAACTGGCAGAGCGGCTGCGCCGATCCGGGCTTGACGTGCCAAGATTGTCCGTTGGCGCCACGCCGACATGCCTTGGCGCGCCGATTCCGCAAGGCGTGACGGAAATTCGACCCGGCAACTACGCCTTTCTCGACCGAACGGCACTGCGACTGGGCATCTCGTCGCCCGACGATACCGCGCTTTCGGTTGTCGCAACGGTTGTCGCGCACAATGATCGTCATTTCATCATGGATGCGGGTTCCAAGACCCTGACGTCCGATCTCGGCGCCCATGGTTCAGGCGGCAGCGGCTTTGGAATTGCCGTCAGTGTCGGTGAGTTGCAACCGCAAATATGGGAGGTGGAGCGTCTCTCCGAAGAGCACGGTTTTGTTCGCTTTCTTGGCGATCCGCCGGCTTTGGGCAGCCGTGTCCGGATATTCCCCAACCACGCCTGTGCCGTTGTCGCGCAGTTCGACAGCGTTAGCCTGCGACAATCGGATGGGCGGACGAGGGCGCTGCGGATCGATGCCCGCGGCCGTCAGACATAGTCGCCGCCAGCACTCGCCACCGGAGAGCCGGCCGAGTTTCGTCGTCAACGTTGAAAGGGGACCATTATGGAAAAGGAAGTCGAATGGGCGCGGATGACGGCGCCCGTCTTGCGGGAACTTGCCGGCAGGTCGGATGCGCTTGCTGTTTTACCGATCGGATCGCTGGAGCAGCATGGACCGCACCTGCCTGTCATTACCGATACGGCCAGCGCCTCGGCGGCCGCTATTCGCGCTGCCCATCTGGTGGCGGGTGACATTCCGGTCGCTGTTCTGCCTGGCCTGTGGCTCGGAATGAGCGAGCATCACCTGCCGTTCGGCGGCACCATTACGCTCGATTACGATACGCTCAGCCGAACTATCCGCTGCATCGTCCGTTCCTTGAAGGCGCTCGGCTTCTCACGATTGCTGATCGTGAATGGTCACGGTGGCAACATCGAGCCGTTGGCGGTCGCCGTGCGCGAGCTCGCCGTCGAATTCGYCCTGCCGATTGTTGCGACGACGCCCTGGATGCTGGCGCCGGAGGAGGCGAAGAAGATCTTCGAGGTCGATGACGGCGCTCACCACGCCTGCGAAGGCGAGGCGTCGGTCATGTTGGCGATCGTTCCCGATGCGGTCAGGACGGAAATGTTCGGTCAGGCCTTCGGCAACCAGCGGCATCCCGTCGATGTGCCGACGGATGTGTCGCGGTTCTATTCCTTCGCCGAGCGCGCGCCCGTCACCGGGACATGGGGTGATCCGCGCAGCGCGACGGCAGAGAAAGGCGAGCGCTTCCTTGATCTGCAAGCAAGCGAACTCGTCAAATTAATACGCAACACCGTGCTGTGGACAGCGCCCGATCCGGTCTGGACACCCGGTCGTGGTCTGGGCGCTACGAGCGGCAGAGCGGACTGAGGCCCGTCACGCAAAGTGTGGAGCGTTTTTGTGCGACACGCTTGAAATGCCGTGCGACACTATCAGCGAAGCATATGGATCGACTATGACGCTGTCGGGCTGTGCTCTCGAAGTGACGGGCCAGCGGATGCGAGACGATGAGCGTTGATCCAGCAATCTTGAATGCATGGGCGTCAGGGCGATCGATTGCGCGCGGGCTTGCGCCACCGCGACCGGAATATGGGGGCCTGCGCATCGATACCAACAGCGATGTCGAAGTGCGGCGCTGGATTTTTCCGCAGTTGGGAGCGGGCATCGGCGAACTCGCTCGCTCCATTAGCGAGCCACGCTATTTTCTCAAGCTCTGTGGCGAAGCCGACGAACTGCGTTCGGTATTGCCATCGGTGTGGTCACTCCATCCCCCGGGCTATTTCATGCGCGCGAGCCGAGCCCACATGGAACGGCCGCTTGCGGCCGGGTATAGGATCGAAACCAGACGTGTCGGGCGTGTCGTAGAAGTGGGTGTCTTTTCCGAGGCCGATATGCTCGCCGCAAGTGGTTATGGTGTAGAAACCGAAGATGCTTTCGTCTACGATCGGATCGTAACCAACGAAGAGCATCGTCGCCAAGGGTTGGGTCACGCCGTCATGGCTGCTCTTCAAAGACAGAAGATATCTCCGACTGTTCCCGAACTGCTCGTTGCCACGGAACAGGGACGTGCCCTCTATGCCAGTTTGGGCTGGCAGGTGATCTCGCCATATTCGACTGCGTCAATCGCTGTTCCCGAAGCCTAATCTATTGCGCGTCCCGGCAGGTCGAGGATGGGGCGCGGCTATCAGGCCGCGCCCATGTCTTGTGCTTGTCCGGCGATCTCAGCCGCAGCGACCGTCGAAGGTCGTCGGGCCTAATTCCTTGCCGTTGACGAGAAGGGTAGAGCCAGGCGACTGCGTGATGGAGCCGCTCAGGCCACCCATCCAGGATGGATCCGATTTGCAGTCACGCGGCGTGTTGCGAACGGTGATGTCGCCGGTCAGATCCTCTGAAGGACCCATGAGATAGAGACCCGCCTTGCTTGCGTGATCGATGACGACTTTTTCGAAGGTGATGTTCGCAACAGGGCCGCCAAGGTAGCCCCAATCATCGCCATAGACGAACATGCCGTAGGTGCCGGCATTGGTGATGGACACGTTCTTCAGATTGATGCGTGAGACTGGATTGAAGAAGATGCCGGCGTTTCGCGTACCGTCAACCTGAAGGCCGTTGACGTTGATGTTCGTCGCCTTTGCTTCATGCGGCAGCGTAGTGGAACTGACGAGCATCAGGCCGTTAATGCCGCCCTTCAGCACCATGTCGGTAATCGAGACATTCGAGCTGCCCTGCAGCACGACAAGATCCATGTCCAGCCCCTGCGCCGAGTTATCGACCGTCACCTTGTTCATCTCGACCTTATCGACAGCGACCAGCAGCACGCCTTCGCGGCGCGAGCGCGAGATGGCGACGTTGTCCAAGCGAATGTTGCTGGCGAGGTCCGTGATCGCCGGGGGCCATCCACGGTCGTCGATCGCGCTTCCCGCGAACACGCCATAGGTGACGCTGTCTATCTGCATGTCGCGAACGGTAAGATTCCTCGTGCCGTGGGCGCTGACCGCCGCATAGGGCGCCTTGTTCGGATCCATGATCGAGAATTCGCAAAGCGTGCTGCTTTCGCAGACAAAGAGATCGTGAATCCTGCCGTTGCGAATGGTTGCGCCGTCGACACCCGCCAGCCGTATGCCGTCGTGGGCGGTGCCGGAAATATCGACATTGTCGATGAGGAGGTTCGACGCGCCGGTGCTGCCGATCCCTGCGAGGCCACCTGAGAGAGAAATGGAAGAGACGATGCTGTTCGACGCCATCGTCACTACGTTCTGCGTGGCATTGCTGCTCGTCAGCCTTCCGCTGATGCCTGAATTGAAGAAGGTCGCTCTACCGCCACTTGAGGCGCCATGCAGTGCCAGAGCGCCGCCCCCGCCGAGAAGCACCTGGCCATCCCCGAGCAGCAACGACCCGTCCAGTCCAATATTGCCGTCTGCAAGCGCGAGCGCGTTGGTGCCCGCTGCCGCAAGCCGCGCATTAACGGTCGCCACATCCTTGTCGGCTGCCGAGACGTTGACGACCTTGCCGGCGGTCCGGCCGTTGATGTCGAGAATGGCGTCTTCCAGCTCTCCGGTGGCACCGACATGGGTCTTGATCGTCGAAGCGCGTGTTACTCTCTGGATATCCGGGTCGAACGGGTCAGGCGCCTTGCCGTTGCCGATTCCGCCAAAGGGAATGCGCAGCCTCGCCAGGATGTCTCCGCCAAGCTTGTTCTCATTGTCGTATGTAGCGGCGGCTCCGAATGAGACTGTAGACCCTGTCGGAAGACCCGGCAGATTTGCGAGGGCGAGTTCTGCACGTAGCTTGCCGCCGAACATGTCCCTGATATTCTTGCCGCCATACCAATAGCTTCCACCGAAGAACTTCAGTTCCGCGCTGCCGTCGTCGGATATTTGCGGAACCTTGAACCCGATCTCGGCATCGGCGCCCGGCCGAGCCTGCTCGCGTCCCTCACGGAAGCGAAGGGTTCCGTTATCGATTACACCGAGTCCGGCGCCTTGAACGGCTACGTCGCCGCCGAGCGGTAAATAAAGGTTGGCTCTGGCTTCGATGATCGGGCCGAGAAGTTCGGTGCCGACCGAAAGCTGGTGAAAACTGTTACCGAGGCTGGAGTTCAGGTAGTCGTAATACCCATTGAAGCCGAGGTTGAAGCCGTGCGTCGTCTGGAAGCGATAACCAACGCCGACCGACCCCTTCTGAACGTCCCCCTCTATGATCGATCCATTCGCATCGATAAGGAACAACCGGCCGGCATCCAGCCGGAACAGCTGCATTATACTGAACCCTGCCTGCGAGTTTTCGCTGTTCCAGCGGCTCTCGAACTCAACGAATGCCGGCATTTCGGATGCTTGGGCATGCGCAATACTCAACACCGCCGCGGCCGTCACCGGCGCGGTCAGGACCACCAAATTTTTCATCATATCCCCGTTTCACTGTGCCCGCGAAGCGGACGGCATGGCGTAGTATACATGATAAAAATAGTCAACTTATAAGCAAAGAGGTCTCGATCCACATGTCTGACCAGGTTCGGGGATCGCCGCAGCTGTCGCCTTTAGCCTTCTGGCGGCAACATGGAAATCCGGTCCAAACCGCATTCCCCTGCTTACCTCGTGTGATGACCGTTCACGAGAGGCGCTCAAGGAAGACACGCTGGTAGCTTATGAAAGGCGGGCTGGCATCAAATCGCGAATTCGCCTCGATGCCCTCTGCATCTTTGGCAACCTCGTCGCGATACCGCAGATAGGCGCTATCATCGGGAAAGGAAAACAAGGCCACGGCGATATCGGCGGTTTCATCCACTCCTGCGCGCGGAAAGCTGACAGCTGCACCGGCCGGAGCCTCGCGGGAGATGAAGTATCCGTAGTGCGTTCCGCCATATCGTTCGATCAGCGTCATCCATGTCCTAGCATAGGCCTTGAACTCTTCGATCGCCATCTTGTCGATGCGATACCGAACCTCGCAGATTACGGAAGCAACTGACATGGGAATTCCTCAGAAAAATAGGTTGATCGCATGGCTGCCCAGACAAGTCCATCGGGCGTGGGTCTGAAGCCCCCTTTGGAGTGAGCAGATGAAGCCCTTTTTTATAGAGCCTGAAATCGACACGACCCTTGGGAACGATCCGAGGAGGGCGAGCGCTGCCGCGCCACATCTTTTGCCGATTCGGGCCGGTCAATGTGGCCATGCAAAGACAGCCATGAAGGCGAGGGTACGGTTCATGATTCGAAAAAGAGCTAGGTCATTCTCTTGAGGAGCGCGATCAGGGCGCTCGTGTTGTCGTTGGCGTCCATGGAAAGCAGGTGATCATCCGCCAAATCGGCAATTGCCGAAAGCACTTCACGCTTCGACCATCCGGCGGCTATCGCCGCGCCTACCAGATCGCGAAAGGCTGCGTGAAGCGCGTCCTGACAGCGGATGTACCGGTCGGGATCGTCATCGGTCACGAATGGTCGCGCAATATCGGCCATGACTGAAGGGTGAACTGATTTGGCGGTTTTGGCAATGCGGTCCGGGTTGCAATTCTCAAGGGCAAGGACTGGCAGCCCGCGAAGTTCATGTGTTCCCCGGCATCCCGAAAGGGGCGAGAATTCAATCCAGCCATTAAGGACATATGTTGCACTAAATCAACAGTCGCATTTTCCTTGATATGGAACCGGCTAGAGCAATATTTACAAACAATCAGAATGTATATAGCCAAATATCAGGATCCGAAATTGGCTTGCGATCTGGTGGGGTGAAATTCCAGCGCAGGCCAACGAGGTTCCATAGGGGTGGGGATGATGCCGGCAGACATTGTGGATGCCGCGACTGGTTTGCCTTCCGTTTGCAGGATGGTTGGTGCCGGGCGACGTAATCTACTCGCTCCTTGGAATGTGAATAGGTAAAGACAAACCAGGAGTTTCCAATGAACATCAAGAGCCTTCTTCTCGGCTCCGCTGCTGCGCTGGCAGCAGTATCCGGTGCCCATGCGGCCGACGCCATCGTTGCCGCTGAGCCGGAGCCGCTGGAATACGTTCGCATCTGCGACGCATACGGTGCAGGCTACTTCTTCATTCCGGGCACCGAAACCTGCCTCAAGATTGGCGGCTTGGTTCGTACCGAAGGCAAGTGGTACGATGCTTACAACCCGAACACCCACAACGGCACGCTGTGGCACACCCGCGCTCAGTTGGCGCTCGACACCGCGACCGACACCGAATACGGCCCGCTGAAGACCAATACTGTCATCCGTTGGGACTGGCAGGAAGGCAACTCCACCAGCACCAAGCTGCTGTTTGCGAACATCAGCCTCGGCGGCTTCCTCGTTGGTAAGGCCGATTCGCAGTACAACTCCTACATCGGCTACGCCGGCGACGTCATCAACGACGACGTGGTCTATGACGGTCCGTACGAACTGAACCAGTTGACCTACAACTACGATGCCGGCAACGGTTTCACGGCAGTCATCTCGCTCGAAGACAGCAACTCCACTTCGGACGGCAAGAACTCCTATGGCTCCAGCTGGTGGACAGACGACAAATCCAACCACTACGCTCCTGACGTTGTCGCCGGTGCTGGCTTCAAGTCCGGCGCATGGGGCTTCAAGGTTGTCGGCGGTTACGACTCGATCGTCGAAGAAGGCGCTATCAAGGCTCGTGTTGATGCTGACTTCGGCGTATTCTCGGCCTTCTTRATGGGTGGCTGGAACACCGACGGCAAGAAGCTCAACAAGTATGCCGGCACCAACSTCGACCGTTCGGCTTGCCCCGTTACGGATGCATCGAAGTGCGGCTGGGGTGACTGGGCTGTTTGGGGYGGYGCAAGCGTTCCGATCAACGAAAAGCTGAAGTGGAACCTGCAGCTCGCCTACACCGACTCGAAGATCTTTGCCGCGACCACGAACCTGAAGTGGAACCCGGTCAAGAACCTGCTCATCGAGCCGGAAGTCTCCTAYACCAACTTCGATTCTGTGAACCAGGATCAGTGGGCTGGTATCCTCCGCTTCCAGCGTAGCTTCTAATCCTGCTACCCGGCCTGCCTGGGGCCGGGTACGAGAAGCCCTATGTACCGATCCATCGGGCTTCTCATCGTGATCGGTTGACCTCCGATCAAAGACGGAAGGATCCGGTTTCCCTCCGGATCCTTCTGAATCGGCGATGGTTCGCCACCGATTCAGAGATACTCTCCAATCTCGATGTGATCTGCGTGACGGATAGGGACACTTGTAATTCGACGCGGCTAACCGCCGCGTGCTTGCAGTCGGCTCCATTCCGCAAGGGGTGTATACCGGCAGTCCGTCATTGACTGAATGTTCAACGGGCCGGGATAACCGGCCCGTTGCCACTCAACCCTGCTCGACCGTAGCAGGAGCGGCGATCGGCTGAGCCGGCCGTTCAATTCTGTCGGCGACAAGCATCGACAGCATCATCTCGACTAGCCCGTTGCTGGCGCCCTTTTCGCCGCCGGCACCACCAACCTGGATTTGCGGGACGAGCGGCAATCTGCCGTTCTCGATCGCCTCGGCGAAGCGCATCAGAACCTGCGAGTTGAGCTGATAGTCCGGCCCACCGAAGGCTGCGACCTTTCTCTCCGTGGCTTCGGCCTCAGCCAGACCGACGGCGCGCACCTTCTCGGCGTCGGCAAAACCGGTTGCCTTAATGCGCTCGGCATCAGCAAGCGCGATTGCCTTGATTCGGTCAGCCTCACCAAGACCTGCGAGCCGCACTTTTTCTGCCTCTGCCTTCGCTGTGACCTGAATGGTCTCCGCCTGCTGGCGGGTGCGGGCAAGTTGCGCCTTGCCTTCGTTCTCACTGATCTCGATGGTGAGTGCGGAGGTCGTGATCTTGGCCTGCTGCTCGGCAAGTGCTTCTTTCTCGCGCAATGTGCGCTCCTGAATGGCAGCTGCCTCCTGCAATTTGTAGGTCTCGACCTTTTCGACGGCGATCTGGCGTTCACGCAACTGGATCAGGATCTGCTCGATACTGTTCTGACCGGTACTGGCCCGTGGCGTGCCGATAAGCACTTCCTGAAGTTCGAGGCTGTAGGAGGCGAACTTCTCGCGCATTTCCTCACCGGACTTGCGCTGGATTTCGCTGCGTTCCTGCAAGAGTTCGATCAGCGTCTTGGTCTGGGCGATGTTCTTGAAATAGGCAGAAACCATCGGATCGAGTGTCTGCTCGACCAGTCGCTTGATATCCCCGAAACGCTGCACCACCAGCGGTGCCTTCATGTAGTCGATATGCACGACGACCGAGAGCGGCAATATCGGTTCGAACGCATCCTTGGTGATCAGCGAGACTTCGGAGAGATTTTCATCCAGCCTGTGCTCGCCGAACTGTTCCTTTGTCCATTTGAGCACGAAGTTGGTCGTCGGTACGATGACGATGTTCCCAGCATAGGTATTGAACGCATATTTGCCTGGCAGCAGCGGCGTCGACCAGACACCGCGCGCGCCGGCTTCAACCAACTCGCCGTGGCGATAAGATTGACCGGAAATGTCCGCGCCGCGTCGGCCGGTATAGGAGACGACGACACCGACCGTGCCGACGTCGATGATCGTTTTGTCCACCAGTTCGACCGTCGCAAAGATGCGGTTGAGGAAGTAACTACCATCGGCAAGCACCTGCAACTGACGGCCGCGATGGCCACCGGCGTTGAGGAACTTCTCCGGATCCTGGAAGTTGTTGTGAAAGTTTTCGCCCCTCGGATCGTTGGCGACGGTCGGTGCGATGATCTCGCCATCCGGCAGCGACGGACCGTCATGGACGGTGACAATGCCGATCATGTCCTCTGCGTCGTGGATGACGACCGGCTCGAAGCCATTTCGTTCTGATATCAGCGTGGACATGTCGGCAAACAGGCTTTGCTCCGAAGAACTCAGGTTGACGGCATGGGTCGATTGCGCGGTCAGTACGATGAACTGCGCGAGATTGATGGCATAGGTGCCTTCACGAAGAATCTTGCGTTGCGGCCCCTTCTGTCCGCCCTTGAGAAGAAAGGCGCGCACATCCTGAAAATCATCGGCTTCGATGTTCGAGGCGAGCGTCTGGGTTGGCGGCAGCGGCTTGCCGTCGCGGGCGAAAACATAACCGATCTGCCCCTGGGGGATGGTCACGAGATTGGCGCGATGCATTGAATACTGAAACGGCATGAAAAAATGCAGGCCGCCGCGGACGACATCGGGCTGGAAGCCGGCCTCGCCATTGAGCGCTATGAAGCCATTCGTGACGGAGCCGCGAAAGCTCCAGAGCTTTTCGAGAATGCCGAGCCTGTCATTGGGGATATAGCGGATGAACCCGCTCCATCGAAGCAGGATCGCAAGCACGATGATCGTCACGGCGACTTCGATTGCCAGCCATTCGATCGGACTGAGATTGGGTAGGGCTTCCATCTTTTCGCTCCTATGGGCGCACGGGTTCGTCCACCCGACAGCCGCCCGGTTGGTATTCGTTGCTAAAGCGGGGAGTATTCGCGCCTATTCCGTCGGCGCGCCAAAGGCGTGCCGAAGACTTGGGTTGCTCATTGTCTGGAAAAATGACCGCGCGCCCTCAGTCCCCACTGAGGGAAGGCGTGGTCGTGATGCACTCTCACATCGGTGTTGCCTTGATAGACATAACGGTAGACCACGTAGTGATTGCGCCTATAGGTTTAAAGATGTTCCCGGGGCGAAATCGCATAAGTACTTCCAATGTCCAGGCAATTTCGAGTATCGAATTCTATCAGGCTGCCTGTTGACGCAACTGACGACCTGTGGGGCGCATCTGGAATGCTCGCTCGACATCAGTCCCGCGTCGGATTTTCCCCACGTCAGTAGCCTATGGTGAAAGCCCGCCGTGACAGCCCGTGTGGAAACGTTGGAGGCTCCGGTTTGACCGGAGCCTCTTTTGGTTTCTGGGTCTATGCGGGCTTTGATGTCATGTTTATGGTGGGCATGATGTTGTAGGCGAGCACGGAGAGGGCCATTTCGGTTCTGGTGCCCTTGAGGTTTCTGGTCAAGAAGCGTCCGCCTGCCATCATGCGTTTGATGGTGCCGAACGGATGTTCTGCCGTGCATCGACGCAATCGCATCATGTCGGGCGTTGCCCGTTGATGCATGCGGGCGAGTGCATCTTCATCGAGATGCCTTTGTC